>JAKPNJ010000311.1 GCA_029548445.1 Bacillota bacterium
CCGGAGATCTACGCCGGCGACTTCGCCTCCCCGGAGCAGATCATCCCCGCCGGCGGCGTCCGGAACGACGAGGGGGCCGCGCTGCCCTGGGAGTCCTGCCTGACGCTGAACAACAGGTGGGGCTACTGCGCGGCGGATCGGGACTACAAGACGTCCAAGACCGTGATCCGCGCGCTCGTCGAATGCGTCAGCAAGAACGGCAACCTGCTGCTGAACGTCGGACCGGACGCCCGGGGACGGTTTCCGGACGAAAGTCTTTCCATCCTTTCGGAGATCGGGGACTGGATGGAGCGGAACCATGAGAGCATCCACGGCTGCGGCGCCGCCGACCTCCCGAAGCCCGACTGGGGCCGCTATACCCGCAAGGGATCGACGGTCTACGCCCATGTCCAGGAAAGGGGTGTCGGCCCCTTGTGGCTCGAAGGCATACCCGGCAGCCGCGTCGAACGGGTCACCTATCTCGCAGACCGGTCCGAGGTCCGGATCGGCCTTCCGGACTGGATGCCGAATCGGAATCCGGAGCAGGTCTTCGTCAACTTCCCGTCCTCCCGGCTTCCGGACGAGCGGGATACGGTGATTGAGATCCGACTGAAGCAGGCGCCGACGCCCTGACTATACTGTCCCAAGGGGTGAGACACGAAAAGGACGATCGCAAGATTATTGGAGGCATGAAACAGCGAAACAGACACAGTCCGGAGTTCAAGGCAGGTGTTGTGATCGAAGTCCTTCGGGAAGAAGGAACGGTCAACGAAATCGCAGCACGGCACGGGATCAACCCGGTGATGCTAGCCCGGTGGAAGACTGAATTTCTGGACCGGGCATCGGATATCTTCCGGAAGGGGCCAACGGAAACGGATCGGGAGTTGGACGAAGAGCGCCGACATGTCGCCGAATTGGAGCGGAAGGTAGGCCAGTTGACGTATGAGGTCGACTGGATGAGAAAAATAGATAAGGAACTGCAGGCCCTTCGACGTCGGCGAAGCCCATGACCTGGTCGAGCGAGACCCTCATCCCCGGGGCCAGCCGTACACGAGAGCGGCCAGCAGGGAGAGGGCGGATGCGTAGTAGTAGAGCCAGGGCCTCTTGAATTTGATGAGCAGGAAAACGCAGAGGCCCACGATGGCGAGGGCGACGACGCCAGCCAGGACCAGCTGCAGGAAAAAGGCCAGGATGGCGGCCATGAGAAGCATGGACAGCGGCCCGACCAGGACGGAGGCCTTCAGGAGATCGGGTGCCTTGGTGCGCTGCAAGGCCAGGAAGAGGAGAAGGAGGAGGACAGCGAACCCAATCCGGATGGCCAGGAGCATCGGAGCGGATGCGGGGGCGCTCGTGAAGAAGACAGATCCGATGAACAAATACAGCGCGAAGTAGCCGAGATAGCAGATAGCCAGGACCAGGAGGCCGCCGACCGGGAGGACGACCAGGGGAAATAGGTTGGCCAGGAGGACGCGCCGGTCCATGACCCCGATCCCCCTACTTCTCCACTCGGATTTCAACGTCCTTGGGCAGGGCCAGGCCGCAGGCGACCTCCATCCCCTTGATGATGGCCGAGGGCACGGGGCAAGCCACGTGGCGGCAGTGGCGGTCGGCGGCGGCATAGACCGTGGAGCCGGTAAAGCGCCCCAGGCATTCCGAGTAGCCGTCCAGCTCTTGGAGTTCGGCTTCCATGGCCTGGATATGGGGGCATTCCGAGTCGATGGCCACCTGGACCATCTGGTCGTCGTCGGCTGTGACCACAAGCTTCGTTTTCAGTCCGCAGATGCCGGGGTTGACCTGGATCGTGGCCATGGGCGTGCTCCTTTCGTGTCGGCGGCGTGGGCGGTGGGGTGGCGGTGGGGTGATGGTAGGGTGG
>JAKPNJ010000323.1 GCA_029548445.1 Bacillota bacterium
TGCCATCCTGGACCTGGGTGCCAACCGGACGGGATTCCTGCGGCTCCGGGTCCGTCCCGAGGCGCCCTGCCGGCTGTTCCTGCTGTTCGATGAAATCCTTTCGGATGGAGATGTGGATTTTCTGCGGCTGTCCTGCTGCAATGCCGTCCGGTTCGACCTGGCGCCCCGCCGGAATCCGGACGGATCGATCCGGGACCAGGAACTCCTGACCTTCGAGCCCTATACGCTGCGTTGGCTGAAGGCCGTGGCCCAGGATGGCCCGGTGGACATCCTGGAGGCCGGGATGGTCGAGGTGGCGGCGCCGACGCCTGTGCCGGGATTCCTGTCCGGGCTCCCGGAGTCCCATCGGCGGATCGGCCTGGCCGCCTGGGAGACCTATCGGCAAAATGCGGTGGATGTCTTTACGGATTGCCCGTCCAGGGAGCGGGCCGGCTGGCTCTGCGACAGCTTCTTTACCGCCCGGACCGCCTGGCGGCTGACCGGGTCCCTTGAGGCGGAAACCCTCTTCCTGGAAAACTTCCTGCTGGCGGAGCGGGTGCCGGGGCTCGATCCCGCCATGTTCCCCATGTGCTATCCCGCGGATCATGACGACGGGGTCTTCATCCCGAATTGGGGAATGTGGCTTGTCCTCCAACTGGAGGAATTTGCCGGCCGGTCGGGAGACCCGGCCCTGGTGGAGGCTTTCCGTCCCAAGGTCCTGGCGATGCTGGCCTTCCTGAAGCGGTTCGAAAACCGGGATGGCCTGCTGGAGCGGCTTCCCTCCTGGGTTTTCGTCGAGTGGTCCCGGGCCAACGACTTCGTCCAGGACATCAACTACCCCACCAATATGCTGTATGCCGCTACCCTGGAGACGGCCGGCCGCCTGTATGGCGACGAGGGACTCCTGGCGAAGGCCGGGGACCTGAAGTCGCTGATCCGCCGGAGGGCGTTCCGAAGCCGGTTCTTCCGGGACCACGATGTGTATGTCATGGAAGAGGACGGGTCGTTCCGCCTGGACGCCCCCGCAGACTGCACCGAAACCTGCCAATACTATGCCTTCTTTACCGGCATCGCCACACCGGAAAGCCATCCCTGGCTCTGGACCCGGCTGGTGGAGGAGTTCGGGCCGGAGCGGGTCCGCCGCGGACACTGGATGGAGGTCCATCCCTCCAACGCGTTCATCGGGAATTTCCTGCGGCTGGAATGCCTCTGGCAGGCGGGTCTCCACGACCAGGTCCGCCGGGAGGTCGAGGCCTATTTCGACGGGATGGCGATCCGGACCGGGACCCTGTGGGAGCATGACAGCGACGTGGCCAGCTGCTGCCACGGGTTCGCTTCCCACGTGCTGTGCTGGCTCGGGAACGGGGAAACACCCACAGGCGCCTGATCGCCGCTGTCCCGCCGCGGGTCCGGCCGGCCGCTACGCCCCTGGCGGGGCGTCGGCCATGGCGGCCGACAGGGCCATGAAGAGGCCCCGGAGCCGGCCGGGCAATTCATTCGGGTCGGCGGCCGCCTTCCGGAACAGGACATGGGGCCTGGACCCGGCGTTGACCAGCAGCTGCCCCCGGTAGGCCGGCAGGCCCATGAGGGCCGACAGGGTCTGTACGGGCGGCGGACCGCCCTCCTCGAAAGTCAGCAGCACGTTTCCGTCCTGCCGCGACACCCGTCGGAACCCGAACCGGGCCGCCGACGACCGGGCGAAGGCGATGTCCGCCAGGGTGATGGCTTGGGGCGGCAGCGTTCCGTACCGGTCCATGAGTTCGTCCAGCACGTCGCGGTAGTCGGATTCGTCGGCGATGGCGGCGATTCGCCGGTACATGTCCATCCGCTGGGCTTCGTCGGGTACATAGGCCGGTGGGATGTAGGCGTCCAGGTCCAGGTCCACCGTGGCGTCCCGCCGGGTCGCCCGGACTTCGCCTTTCTCCTCGAGGATGGCTTCCTCCAGCATCCGGCAGTACAGGTCGTACCCGACCGCGTCCAGGTGGCCGGACTGCTCCGCTCCCAGCAGATTGCCCGCTCCCCGGACCTCCAGGTCCCGCATGGCGATGCGGATGCCGGAGCCCAATTCCGTGAAATCCCGGATGGCCGACAGCCGCTTCTCGGATTCCTCGCTCAGGACCCGGTCCCGGTGGTAGGTCACATAGGCATAGGCCTGCCGGTCGGAACGACCCACCCGGCCCCGGAGCTGGTACAGCTGGGCCAGGCCCAGGCGGTCGGCGTTCTCCACGACGATGGTGTTCACATTCGGCATGTCGATGCCGGACTCGATGATGGTGGTACAGACGAGGATGTCGTAAGCCCGGTGGACAAAGGAGGAAATGATCTCCTCCAGGTTTCGCTCTCCCATCTGGCCATGGGCGAAGGCCACCCGGGCGCCGGGCAGGCGCTCCGCGATCCGGTTGGCCTTCTCCCCGATACGGCGGGTGTCATTGTACAGATAAAAGACCTGGCCTTCCCGGGAAATCTCCCGGAGCATGGCCTCCGACAGGATCTCGTCGTCGTATTCCATGACATAGGTCTGGACGGGCAGCCGGTCATGGGGCGGTTCCTCGAGCACGCTGATGTCCCGGATGCCCGACAGGGACATGTGCAGCGTCCGGGGGATGGGCGTGGCGCTGAGGGTCAGGACATCGACCCGGGGTTTCAGCACCTTGATCTTCTCCTTGTGGTCCACCCCGAATCGCTGCTCCTCGTCCACCACCAGGAGCCCCAGGTCCTTGAAGGCCACATCGTCGGAAAGCAGCCGGTGGGTGCCGACCACCAGGTCGATCCGCCCGGTCCGCAGTCCCTTCAGGGTGTCCCGGACCTGGTCCGGCGTGGCGAACCGCGACAGCAGGCCCACGGACACCGGAAAGCCCTCGACCCGGGCGGCCAGGTTTTCGTAATGCTGCTGGGCCAGCACCGTGGTGGGGGAGAGCAGGGCCGCCTGCTTGCCGTCGCAGATGCACTTGAACATGGCCCGGAAGGCGACTTCCGTTTTCCCGAACCCCACATCCCCGCACAGGATCCGGTCCATGATCCGGTCGGATTCCATATCCCGCTTGATTTCCGCAAGGCTCGAGACCTGGTCGGCGGTTTCCTCGAAGGGGAACGCTTCCTCGAATTCCTGCTGCCAGACCGTGTCGGGCGCGAAGCGATGCCCAACGGTGCGGCTCCGGACGGCATACAGGGCCACCAGGTCAGCCGCCAGCTTCCGGACCGACTCCCGGGCCCGCTCCTTCATCCGGTTCCACTCGGTGCCGCCCAGCTTCGACAGGCGGACCTCCCGACCCTCGGCCCCTACATATTTCTGGATCTGGCCCAGGCTCTCCATGGGGATGTACAGGGTGTCGTCCCCCTGGTAGGCGATCTTCAGGTAATCCCGACGGGCGCCTCCGGAATCCAGGTTGACCAGGCCCTGGTACCGGCCGATGCCGTGGGCCTCATGAACGACCAGGTCCCCGGGACGCAGGTCACCGAACAGGTCGATCCGGACCCCCTTGGCGTGGCGACGGCGGGTCGGGCGCTCGGGACCGAAGAGGTCATGGCCGCCCAGCACCAGGAGGCCGGCGGCGGGATGCCCGAACCCCTGGGTCAGGCTCCTGGGAAGGATCCGGAGCTGGTGGCCATCCGGCGGAAGGCCGGCGGCCCGGAGGGCATCGGCTACCCGGTCGGCCCGGGCGGGACTGCCCGCCAGGATGGCCACCCCGGTGCCCCGGGCGACTTCGCGCCGCACTTCCTCCACCAGGGCTTCGGGCCTGAGCCGGGCCGGTTCGGCGATGCGTCCCTGGACGCGGATTTCCCGGGCTCCGGGCAGGCCGTTCCCGGACGAGGCCAGACCGGCCAGGGAGGTGGCCCGTCGGGACCGGTCGATCCGGATGAACAGGTCCACGGAGCGGAAATGGGTCTCGACGGACTGGGGCGGCGCGGCCCCCTTCATCAGCAGGGTCTTCGTCCGTTCGTGGAGGTCGGCGGTGGCGGCATCCATCCGGTGGCGGATCCGCAGGGGCTCGTCCAGGAGCAGCCGCCCGCCGGCGGCTTCCACATAATCCAGGACCGTGGCGGCCTCCGGATGGACCAGGGGGATCCACCGGTCCAGGGCGGCGAAACGGATGCCGGTTTCGATCCGGCCGGCGTCCTGGCGGACCAGGCGGCGGAGGGCGTCCCGGACGGTGCCGGATGTGGCGGCGGCCGCCCGCAGCTTTCCGTCCGCCTCCGACAGCGGCTCGTTCTCGAGGCTGTCCAATACCCGGGCGGCCAGGGCAGCCAGGGCGGTCCGGTCCTCCGGGACCAGCAGTTCCCTGGCCGGCGGCACCGAGACGCGACCCAGTGGATCCGACGACCGCTGCCCCTGGATTTCGAAGGTCCGGATCGAGTCCACCTCGTCGTCGAAGAAACCGATCCGGACGCCCCGGCCGTCCGGGTCTTCCGCACCGGGGAACCCGACCGGGGTCACGTCGAGGACATCCCCCCGCAAGGAATACTGTCCGGGACCCTCCACCATGACGACCCGCTCGTATCCCGTCGCCGCCAGCCGCTCCGACAGGACGCCCGGGTCCATCCGGTCCCCGACGGACAGGCACACCGTGGATTCCCGGAACCGATCCACCGGCGGCAGCTTCTGCATGGCGCCCACCGCCGTCATCACCACGGCCGCCCATTCCCCGGCCAACAGCCTCGACAGGACGCCGATTCGCTCCCGCTCGACGCCATGACTCGTGGCGTCCGCCTCGGTCAGCTGGATCTCCCGCTGGCGGAACAGCCCCACGTCTCCGGACGTAAAGGCCCGGAGATCCTCGGCCAGGGCCCGGGCCCGGAGGTCGTCGGAGACGAGGAAGCAGGGCACGAGGCCGGTCTTCCGGGCCAGGGCCATCCCCAGGAAGGCTTTCTGGGAGTCGGTGGGCCCGATGACGTTCCAGGGCCCGGGGCGGCGGTTGCGCCAGGCCTCGGCCAGCTCCGCAAGACCCGGATCCCGGAGGGCCGCATCCAGCAGGTCCGTCAGGACCGGGTCGGTCTCCCGGACGGTTGCCCGGTCGGTCGCCCGGACAGTCACGGGACCTCTCCGTTGTACTTGTTCATGGCGGCGGCGAGTCCCTCGGCCACGAGGGTCTCCACAGCCTGTGCGGCCCGGACCAGGCTCTGGAAGAGGATCTCCCGGCGATCCCCGGGAATGGGCGACAGGACATAATCGGCCAGGTCCCATCGTTCCGGGACAGGGCCGATACCGATCCGCACCCGGGGAAATGATTCGGTCCCCAGGGTCTCGACGATGGACCGCATGCCGTTGTGGGTACCGGGTCCTCCCGACGGACGGATGCGCAGCGTCCCGCAGGGAAGGTCGATGTCGTCGTATACGACCACCAGCCGCTCCGGCGGCACCTTGTGCCAGGCCAGGGCGTCCCGGATGCTCTGGCCGCTCCGGTTCATAAAAGTGGAGGGTTTCAGCAGGACCACCCGGTTCCCGCCGAGGGTTCCCTGGCCGGACAGGCCCTGGAACCGGATCCTGTCCGTCCGGATCCCGGTCCGCTGGGACAGGACTTCCAGCGCCAGGAAACCGGCGTTGTGCCATGTGGCCTCATACCGGGTCCCCGGGTTCCCGAGCCCCGCCACGATCCAGGGGACGCTGTCGGCAGGGTTCATGGGGACTTGGGACGCCGGATCCGGTTCCGGGTCACAACCCAGTTTTCCTTGACAACCTGTCGCTGGCGGGCGATGGCCATGGCATAGGCGGGCACGGTGTCGGTGATCGTGGAGCCGGCGGCGACATAGGCGTTGTCCTCGACGGTGACGGGGGCCACCAGGTTGGAGTTGCTGCCTACGAAAGCGTTGTCCCCGATGGTGGTCCTGTGCTTGCGGAGGCCATCGTAGTTGACCGTGATGCAGCCGCACCCGTAATTGACGTTTTCCCCCACGTCGGCATCCCCGATGTAGGCCAGGTGGGCGGCGGTGGTGTGGGCGCCGATGACGGCGTTCTTGACTTCCACGAAATCCCCGATCCGGCAGTGGGCGCCGATGACGGACCCCGGACGGATATAGGCGAAGGGCCCCACCGTGGTCTGGTCCCCGATCCGGCTTCGGACAGCCACCGTATTGTCCAGGGTAACCCCGGATCCGACGGTCATGTCGACCAGGCGGGTATTGGGGCCGATGCGGCAGTCCTCCCCCACCGTCGTCTGGCCGGAGAGATGGCATCCGGGCAGGATCTCTGTGTCCGGGCCGATGTTCACCCCGGCCTCGATCCAGGTGCTGCCGGGATCGAGGATGGTGACGCCGCTGCGCATGTGGTCCTGGCAGATGCGCCGGTTCAGGATGCTGCCGGCCGCCTGGAGCAAAACCCGGTCGTTGACGCTCAGGATTTCCTCGAAAGGAACCCGGAAGGCGCCGGCCCGGTGGCCGTCGGCGATCAGGAGGGACACGGCGTCGGTCAGGTGGATCTCCCCGTGGGCATTGCCGCTGCCCAGTCGGCCCAGGGCGGACAGCAGCAACGGGGTTCGGAAGCAGTAGAGGCTCGACTTGACCTCCCGGATCCGTCGCTCCTCGTCCGTGGCGTTCCGCTCTTCCACGACGCCCCGAACCCGACCGTCCGCATCCCGAAGGACCCGGCCGTACCCTGTGGGGTCGTCGGTTACGGCGGTCAGCATCAGGACGGCCAGCTGGTCCCGCTCGAAGAGGTCCAGGGCCTGGCGCAGGGTCGCGCCAGTGACCAGGGGGGCATCGCCGCTGACCACCAGGGTTGCGCCGTCCCGGGCATGCAGGAAGGGGGCGGCCTGCAGGACCGCATGACCCGTCCCCAACTGGTGCTCCTGGATCACGAAAGCCACGTCTTCCCCCAGGACCTGCCGGACCTGGTCCTGGGCATACCCCACCACGTAGACCTGGTCCCGGGCACCTGCCTGGTCCAGGGCCTCCCGGACCCAGCCGATCAGGGGTTTCCCGGCAGCCAGGTGGACGACCTTGGCTTTTTTGGACTTCATCCTGCGTCCTTCGCCAGCCGCCAGCACCACTGCACAGATTTCCATGTCCGCTCCCTCCCGATGTCCGATCCCCTGCCACGTCGGCTCCTGCCGCGGGTCATTCCAGAGGAAGTATACACATTCACAGGACAACAACCAAGGGTCCCGAAGGGCAGGCAGCCGTCCGGCCAGCCGGCGGGGCTGTGGAGAGAGGCCGGATCATCCCTGTGGATAATGTGGAAAACCCTGTGAATAAACCACCGGGCTTGTTTCACGTGTTATGGATTTGTAACCTTGGTGTTATGCGCGTTTCACGGATTCGTAATTTTTATCGAATCCATCGGACGGGACTTCGACAGGGGGTGCGTCCTCGTCGACGAAGGCCCGGAACTGGCTCATGTAGAGCGCTCGGTACAGGCCGTCCTGCGCCAGCAGCTCGTCATGGGTTCCGGCCTCCCGGATGTTCCGGTCGGCAATGTAAAGGATCCGGTCGGCCTGCCGGATGGTGGACAGGCGATGGGCGATGACGAAGGAGGTCCGGTCGGCCAGGAGGCGGTCCAGCCCCCGCTGCAGCGCCCGCTCGGTCCGGGTGTCGATGCTGGCGGTGGCCTCGTCCAGGATCAGGATCCGGGGATCCGCCAGCAGGACCCGGGCGAAGGAGATGAGCTGGCGTTCGCCGGACGAGACGCCGCTGCCCTGTTCGTGGATCTCGGTGTCGTATCCCGCGGGAAGCTTCAGGATGAACTCATGGGCGCACACCGCCCGGGCCGCGGCCTCGACCTCCGCGTCCGTGGCATCCAGGCGGCCGTACCGGATGTTCTCCCGGATCGTGCCGGGGAACAGGAACGGCTCCTGGAGCATGATCCCCATTTGGCTGCGCAGGGAATCCAGCCGGACCGACCGGATGTCGATCCCGTCCAGGGTGATCCGTCCGCCCTGGATATCGTAGAAGCGGCTCACCAGGTTGACGATGGTGGACTTGCCCGCGCCGGTGGGACCCACCAGGGCGACGGTCTCCCCGGGCTCGACCTGGAACGAGACCTGTTCCAGCACCGGGATCCCGGGTTCGTAGGCGAAGTCCACCGCCTCGAAGGCCACCCGCCCCCGGACCGGCGGCAGGTCGAAGGCATCGGGAGATTCGTCCAGGACCACGGGTTCATCCAGGAACTCGAAGATGCGCTCGAGGTAGGCGGCGGCATTGAGGAGCTGGCTGTAAAACGCCGACAGGGTGTTGATGGGGGCCCAGAACCGCCAGACATAGGAAACGAAGGCCACCAGGGCGCCCACGCTGATGGCGGGCCGCAGCCACAGGGCCCCGGCGCCGTAGAGGAACGCCACGGTGCCGTTGGAGACCAGCTCGATGTAGGGCCACACGCTGATGGCCAGCAGGGTGGCCCGCATGTACGTTTTGCGATAGGCCCCCGTCAGGACGTTGTAGATTCGGCGGTTTTCGGTCTCCCGGGCGAAGGCCTGGGTCACCTTCATGCCCAGGAGGCTCTCCTGGGTATAGGCATTCAGGTTGGAGGACTTGCGGCTCAGGGCCTGCTGGGCCCGACGCTGGACGCCCTTCAGGGACAGGAGGCCGATGGCCAGGAAGGGGAGGCCGGCCATGGCATACAGCGTCAGGACCGGATCGACGGCCAGCATGTACGCCAGGATGATCCCAAGGCTCAGCATGTCCACCAGGACATTGACGATGCCGTTGGACAGCAGGTCGCTGATATTGTTGACGTAATGGACCAGCCGCACCAGGATCTTGCCGTGGGGACGGCTGTCGAAATAGGAGAAGGGCAGCCGCTGCAGGTGGCGGAACATGTCCAGGCGGATGTCGTGGATGATGCCCTGGCCCACCTGGTTCATGGCCTGCATCCGGTACCGGGTGCAGGCGACTCCCACGCCCACGATGGCGGCGTAGATCCCGACCACGCGCCACAGGCCGCCGGCATCCCGGGCAGGGATGATCACGTTGATCACCTGCATGAGCAGGATCGGGGCCAGCAGGTTCAGGGCGGACGCCAGGATCATGACGCCCAGGGAGGACAGGATCCGCCACCGGTAAGGCTTCAGGTAGGCCAGGGCCCGGCGGAACTGGGCGAAGTTGAAGGGCGCGTCCAGGGACTCGTCGATGTCGTACTTATTCCTCGCCACAGGTCTCGTCCCCCCCTTCGTCCAGGCCGGCCTGGGACCGGAAGACTTTGTAATAGGTGCCCCCGAGGGCGACCAGGTCGTCGTG
>JAKPNJ010000329.1 GCA_029548445.1 Bacillota bacterium
GCCGGGGCGCGGGCCGAGACAGCCCTGGCCGCCCTCCAGGCCTCGGCCTGGTGCCTCTTCGACCCGGAGATCCGCGGCAAGGAAGTGGCCCTGATGGGCCGGGGGCTGCTGCCGGCCCTGGCCCTGGCGGAAGAAGTCCGACGGCGCCGGGAATCCGCCCGGGCCCGGGCCCTGCCCCCGTCTTCCGGACGGGTCCTGCCGCGGCTGGCGGCCGCCGGACCCGGATCCGCCCCCTTGGACGCGACACCGGACGGGTTGTCCACGGACTGCGGATGGATCCGGGTGGTGTTCCGCCCCGGGGATCCGCCGGACCTGCCGGGACTCAACCGCCAGGCCTTCTTCCATGCCTGTGACGGTCCCTACAACCGCTCCTCGGTCAGTCTCCTGGCGTTTTACAGCAGGATCCAGGCCCGGTTCCATGACGGAGACCGGCGGCTTGTCGGCAGCCTGGACGCCATGGTGGACCCGGATTTTTTCCGGCGGGAGTCGGGACCCCACGAGCTGCTGGTGCTGTATCGGGCGCCAGGTTCCGCCGTCCTGGCGGTGGACGGAACCCCCCGGGCCCGGACCCGGTTGGACCGGCCCCTGTCGGGGGCGTTCCGGCGCCTGTTCGCAGGCCATCGGCCGGGCAACTGGACGCTCCACGGCAGCGTGGCCGTCGAGGCGGGATTCGGGACCCTGGACCAGGCGCCGCCTGCCTTGCGGGCCCTTCTCGACGGGGAGGCATCGACAGGAACGGAGGGGGCTCCGGCGGAAGGAAAGACGGGAGGGATTGCGCCATGATGAGCGGACGGGAACGGGTCCTCGCCGTCCTGCGGCATGGGATCCCCGACCGGGTTCCCTGCTACGAGGTGCTGGTGGATCCGCCCATGGTGGAACATGTGCTGGGCATCGCCGACCGGAATTCCTCCCAGCTCGCACCCCGACAGGTGGTGGACCTGGCCTGCCGGATGGGCCTCGATTGCGTCATCGCCGGCCTTCGATTCTTCCGTCCCGTCCAGGCGGCCTTTGGCGGCACCCCCGATCCCGAGTCGCTGCAGCCCCCCGCCCCCGCGGAGCAGGACGCCTGGCTCGAGCGCTGCGCCCGGATCGCCGAACTGGCCCACGGGGAGGGGCTGGCCGCCGCCGCCTACAACCACGGCGCCTTCGATGTCGTCTACGAGAGCCTCGGCTTCGAGAATTTCATGCTGCTCCTCTATGACGACCTCGACTACGTGGAGCGTTTCACCGAGCACCTGTATCGATACCACTTCGAGAACACCCGGAAGGCCCTGGCCACCGGCATCGATTTCATGCTCATCGGGGACGATGTGGCCTACGGATCCGGCCCCTTTCTTGATCCCGACCTGTTCTTCCGGCTGTGGCGGGACCGGGAGGCCCGGATGATCGCCCTGGTCCGGGAAGCCGGCTTGCCCTGCGAGTACCATTCGGACGGCCGGGTGGACTGGCTGGTCCCCCACCTGGCCGACATGGGGGTCGACCTGGTCAACCCCATCGAGCCCTACTGTAATGACATCGTGGACCTCAAGGCCCGCTTCGGCCACCGGATCGCATTCCGCGGGAACGTGGACGTGGGCGGGAACCTGTCGTCCGGCACGCCGGAGTCGGTATACGAAGAAACCCGGGACCTGGTCCTGAAGATGAAGCCCGGCGGGGGATATGTCTGTTCCTCCAGCCACAGCGTGAGCCGGGCGGTCCGCCCGGAGAACTACCTGGAACTGGTCCGGGCCGTTCGGGATTTCGGGGGGTATGCGCCATGATCCGCATCGTCTTTCTCGGCGCCAGCCTGAACTGGGTGCCGCGGCTCCTGACGGACCTGCTGGTCGTCTTCCCGGAACCGCTCGCGGTGTGGTTCGTCGACCTGGATCCCGGGGCGGCGGAGGCCTGCCGGTCCTGGGGGGAGGAGGCGAACCGGGTGTTCGGGCGGCGGGACGAGTACCGGGGCGGCACCGACCGGCAGGCAGCCCTGCGGGGTGCGGATGCGGTCCTGGTCACCCTGTCCACGGGCGGGTTCCCGGCCATGGCCCTGGACCTGTCGATTCCCGAGGCCTTCGGCCTGTATGCGACCGTGGGAGATACCTGCGGGCCGTCCGGCTGGTCCCGGGCCATCCGGAACATCCCGGTATTCGAAGCGTTCGCCGACGACTTCGAAGCCCTCTGTCCGAAGGCCATGATCGTCAACTATTCGAACCCCATGGCCGCCCTGACCTCCGTCCTCCTGCAGCGCTGCGGGAATCCGGCGGTGGGCCTCTGCCACGCCGTGTTCGAGACCCGGGACGTGCTGGCGGCCCTGCTGCCGCCCGGGACGCCGGACGGCCTGCAGATGGAGTTCGTCGGCATGAACCATTTCACCTGGGTCACCGGGTTCACGGTGGACGGGGAAAACGGCTACGAGCGCCTGGACCGGCGGCTGTCGGGCCGCTCCCTGCTGGCCCTGCTGCCGGAGGAGACCGAGGACGAAATCGGCTTCTCGTCCGGCCATCGGCTGTGCGCCGAGTTGTTCGACCTGTATCGCTGCATGCCCTATCCCGCCGATCGGCACACGGTGGAGTTCCTCCCCTGGGGCACCGGGCCCCGGGCGGAGCGCCGGACCACCCTCCATGCCGGCCGGATCCCCTACGAGGAGCTGGTGCGATACCGAATTCGCCGGACGGCCATCGTCCATCGGGAGGCCTACCGGGACCTGTCCCTCAAGGCGTTCCGGCAGATATGGGACCGGAAGGCGGGGGACCCGCCGCCACGCAGCCGGGAGACCGGGGCGGACATGATCCGGGCCTATCTCCTGGACGGGGTCCTGGTGGATGCGGTCAACGCCCTCAATGCCGGCCAGGCCCCCCAGCTGGCCGCCGGCGCCTGTGTCGAAACCCTGGGCGTCGTGGACCGGACCGGGGTCCGCCCCCTTCCGGCGAGCCCCCTGCCCGAACCGGTGGCCGAGCTGGTCCGGCCGGTGGCCCTGGCCCAGAAGTGGCTGGTGGACGGGATGCTGGGACGGGATCCCGATCTCGCCCTGCAGGCCCTGCGGCTGGAGCCCCAGGCCGCCGGGCTGTCCTGCGGGGAGATCCGGGAGCTGTATGACGCGCTGGTGGCTGCCAACAGGCCCTTCGGCGCACCGGCCTTTCTCGAGGGAAGGAGGCGGACGACATGACCGGCAGAACCGCCACGTCGGCGGAACGGCTGCAGGCGGCCCTGTCCCACCGGGAACCGGACCGGATTCCCCTGGACATCGGCGGCACGAGGATGTCCGGCATCCATCGGGCGGCGTATCGACGATACCTGGATCGGGCCGGCCTGTCGGGCCTGGACCCGGACCCCGCCCTGTCGGACCGGAACCAGCAGCTGGCCCGGTTGCCGGAGCCCGTCCTGCGGCACCTGGGCGTCGACGTCCGGGGGATCTTCCCGGTTGCGCGCCCGGTGGTCGAAACTGGAGGCGACGCCGGGGACCCGGCGGACCCCCGGGACGAATCCTTCCGGGACGAATGGGGGATCGGCTGGCGCCGGCCCGGCCGGGAGGGGTTCTATTTCGACGTGGATGCCTGTCCGTACGCCGATACCGGGCCGGAAGCAGCCCGGTCGGCACCGGTGCCCGATGGCGGTGCCCCGTTCCGGTTCGCCCGGATGGCGGAGGACCTGGACCGCGCAAACGGGCTGGAGGCCGGCCTCGTCCTGAACGGATTCTGCTCCGGGGCCCTGGAACTCGTGACCCGTCTCATCGGGTACGAGGACGCCCTGGTGGACCTGGTGACGGATCCCGACCGGGTCGGGGGCTGGCTGGACCGGATCGTGGAAGCCAAGATGCAGTATTGGGAGAAGGCACTCCGCCTGTCGGCGGGCCGGGCCGCGGTGGCGGTGGAGGTGGATGACCTGGGCACCCAGCAGGGCCTGCTCATGTCCAGGGAGCTCTACCGGTCTGTCCTGATGCCGCGCCACCGGCGCCTTTTCTCTTTCATCCGCCAATGTGACCCCGGGGTCCGGATCTTCTTCCATACCTGCGGATCCGTCCGGGAGGTCCTGCCCGACCTCATCGACGCCGGGGTCGACATCCTGAACCCGGTCCAGACCTCCGCCGCCGGTATGGACCCGGCCGCCCTCAAGCGGGAGTTCGGTCGGGACCTGGTCTTCTGGGGCGGCGGGGTCGATACCCAGCGGATCCTGCCCTTCGGTACGCCAGGCGAGGTCCGGGAGGATGTGCGCCGGCGGATCGACCTCCTGGCCCCCGGCGGCGGCTTCGTCTTCGCCACGATCCACAACATCCAGCCGGACGTACCGCCGGAGAACCTGGAAGCCCTCCTGGACGCCCTCCGGATGTCCGGCGCCGGCTGACCGCCCATGCCCGGAGACCTTTTCGCCACCTTCCTGGATCCACCGCGGGACTTCACGCCGGTGCCCATGTGGTTCTGGAACGACGACCTGGACCCCGACGAGATCCGGCGCCAGGTCCGGGCATTCCATGACCGGGAGGTATACGGATTCGTCCTCCATCCCCGGATGGGCCTGCCGAAGAGCATTCCCTACCTGTCCGGGCGGTTCCTGGATTTCGTCGGCGCAGCCCTGGAGGAAGCCGAGCGGCTGGACATGCAGGTCTTCCTCTATGACGAGGCCATGTACCCGTCGGGCTCGGCCCACGGGGAGGTGGTCCGGTCCGATCCCGCCTTCGCGGCCCAATCCCTGGTCCGCCGGATCCTGGCCCCAGGCCTGGAGCCGGCCGGCCGGCTCGTCTCACTCCAGGAGATCACGGTGGATCCGGCGTCCGGCATCGGCCTGGAGGTCCGCCTCCTGTCCCCGGCGGACCTGGCGGATCCCGCCGCGCTGCGGACCGGTCCGGACCGGGTTGTCGCCGCCTTTGTCCAGGAGCCCTCCGGCGGGCGCATCCGGGGTATCCATCCGGGGGAGGACAGCCGGGATCCCGACGCACCGATGGCGGCCGACCTCCTGAACCCGGCGGCCGTGGACCGATTCATCGCCCTGACCCATGAACGCTATTATGCGCGGTTCCGGCGGCATTTCGGCCGGACGGTCCGGGCCCTGTTCACCGACGAGCCCTCGATGATGGGGCGGGGAGACATGACCGGCCGGATCCCCTGGACCACGGGCTTCCTGGAGGAGGTCCTGGAAGCCGGACTCCGGGAAACCGACCTGTGGAACCTGTTCGACGGCTCTCCCGCGACGGCGGGCCTGCGGCGGCGCTTCGACCGGGCCTGTCGGAAGCGGCTGGAACGCACCTACTTTCAAAAGGCGGGCGATTGGTGCGTCCGCCATGGCATCGCCCTGGCGGGGCATCCGGCGGACTGTGACGCCACCGGGCCCCTCCGGCATTTCGGCATCCCGGGGCAGGACCTGGTCCTGCGGCGGGTGGCGCCCGAGACGGACACATCCCTGGCCGGACCGGAGAGCACCCTGGCCAAGGGGGTGGCCGATGCGGCCCGCTGCCTGGGACGGCGGCGCTGCGCCGTGGAGTGCTTCGGGTGCTGCATCCGGAACGGCCCGGGCACCGGCTGGGACCTGCCCATGGAGGACCTGAAGTGGTACGCGGACTGGCTGGCCGTCCGCGGCGTGAACCTCTTCATCCCCCACGCCTTCTATTACTCGATCCGGGGCGACCGGGCCCGGGAGCGGCCCCCGGACGTGGGGCCGCACAGTCTCTGGTGGGACCGCTATGCAGGCTTTTCGCGGTTCCTGCGCCGCTTGTCCTGGCTGGTTGCCGACGCCGTCCTGCAGGCCCCCGTGGCGCTGCTGTGCACCGATGACCGGCTGTCCTGGCAGGGAGCCCGGAGCCTGTATGAGCGGCAGGTTGGATTCTGTTACCTGCCCGAGTCCTGCCTCCTGGATGGATCCGGACGGATGGAGGGGGGGCGGCTGGTCGTCGGACGGCAGTCTTTCGCTGTCCTCCTGGTGGAGGACCGGGAGGAATTGCTCCCCGGGACCCTGGAACGCCTGGAGAACCTGGCCCTATCGGGATTTCCGGTGGTGTTCCTGGAGGATCATGGCCCGTCCCGGCCGGACATTGTCGACGCCCTGGCCCGGGTCGAGGGGTTCCGGGCGGATCCCCCGTCCCCCGACCTGCGGATCCTGGACCTCTCCCGGGAGGGATGGCGCTTCCTGCTGTGCGTCAATGAGGGCCCCGGTTTGGTCGACACTTTCCTGGCCGGTCCCGCCCCAGGCACCCCCGAGATCTGGGATCCCTGGGAGGGGCGCCGGTATCGGCCGATCTCCGTGGAACCGGGCCCGGACCCGGACCGCCTGTCGGTCCGGCTCCGGCTGGGATACCGGGAGTGCCGCGTCCTGGCCTTCCCGCCGGGAACCCGGATGCCGGATCGGGAAATGGCCGGTTCAACGGACCCCGGGGTTGGGGAATCGCGCTCCCTCCTGCCGCCGGATCCAGCCTGGGCCGAGGCCGGGGAGGGCCCGGTGCCGGCCAGGACCCTTCCCCTGACGGGGCCCTGGCAGCTGCGCTTCGACGACGGGCCGACATGGATCGACCTCGATGGGCCTGCCGACTGGACCGACCTTCATCCCGACGGTTTCTACTCCGGCTGGGCAACCTGCCGCATGTCATTCGAGGGACCAGGGGCCGATTCCGCCGCCAGCCTCGCGGCCGATTCCGCTGCCAGCCTCGCGGCCGATTCCGCCGCCGAACCCGTTCCGGGCCGGTGGCGGCTGGACCTGGGCCGGGTGGAGGAGATCGCAGAGGTCCGGCTGAATGGCCGGCCGGTCGGTGCCCGATCCTGGAAGCCCTACCGCTTCGACGTGTCCGGCCTCGTCCGGCCAGGATCCAACGACCTGGAGATCCGGGTCGCGAACAGCATCAGCTGCCGGATGGACCGGGTCCGGAAGCCCTCCGGCCTCCTGGGGCCGGTCCGGTTGCTGCAGGACCCATGACGAAAGGGGAGAAGCAGGCATGAATGTCGCCATCATCGGGACGGGAGGCCGCTCCCTGGCCTACCGGGCGGAACTGCTGCGGCTGCCCGGATGCCGGATCGCGGCCCTGTGCGACACCGACATGCCGCGGCTTTCGGCCTACCACCGGGCGTGGTTCGACGGGGATCCGTCCGTTCGGCTCTTCGGGCACCACCAGGAGCTGTTGGCCGCCTGCCCGGACGTGGACCTGGTCTTCATCTGCACGCCCGATACGACCCACGTGGACATCGCCCTGGATGTGGCCGCCGCCGGACGGGCCATGCTGGTGGAAAAGCCCCTGGCCACCACCGCTGCCGACATCCGCCGGGCCCACGACCGCCTGGCTGCCTACGACAAATGCCTCTATCTAGGCTTCGTGCTGCGCTATACGGACTTGTACCGGGCGATCCGCAGCCTGGTCCGGTCCGGCCGCCTGGGCACCGTCGTGACCCTGTCGGCCAGCGAGAACCTGGACCCGCGCCATGCAGGCAGCTTCTTTCGCCGCTGGCAGCGCTTCCGCCGCAACAACGGCGGCCTGCTGAACGCCAAGTGCTGCCATGACCTGGACCTGGTCGCCTGGATCCTGGGCAGCGAACCGATGGAGGTCTCGGCCATGGGCGGCCGGCGGATTTTCGTACCGGACCCGTCGCTGCCCGACCGGTGCAGCGAATGCCCCATCCGGGAGCGGTGCCTGTACGCTTTCGACTATGCGTACTACGAGCGCAATTTCCGGTCGTTCCATTCCCTGTCGGACCTATGCGTCTACAACAGCGACAAGGACATCGTGGACCACGAAAGCCTGCTCATCCGCATGACCGATGGCGTCCTGGCCCGGTTTGAGCTGAACCTCTTCGGGGCCGAGGAAACCCGCCGGATGGAGATCCACGGGACGGCCGCCACCCTGGAGGCCGATTTCCTCCGGGGCAGCCTGCGGATCGCGGACTTGCGGGACGGGCGGGTCGAAACGCTGGACCCTGCCGTCGCAGGACGGGAAGAGGGTCATGGCGGCGGGGACGCGGGCCTCGTGGCGGACCTGGCCGAAGCCCTCGCGTCCGGTCGCCGCGTCAATCATATTCGGGCAGGGTGCCTGGCCACCCTGACGGCCCTGGCGGCGGACGAGAGCCTGGCCGACGGCCATCCGGTCCGGATCGACCTGCCGGTGCCGCCGGGCCCATGATCCTCGGGGGACGGGCGGATCCGTCCGATACGGCCTTCCACACGTCGGCCATCCCGGTGGTGCTGGCGGACGGGGCTGCCGGCGGGATCCGGTGCTGCCTGGAAGCGGAGGCCGGGCTCCAGGTTCTCCTGGAGCTGTCGGACCCGGATGGACGGTTGCAGCTCCAGCGGATCCGCTACCAGGCCGGCCGGACCCGGGACGCGATGCTTCCGTTCCTTCCGGGAACCTGGACCTGCCGGGTCGCCGTCCGCAATGTGACCTCCCTGATGACGTCCGGTCCGAACCCGGCCGCCTGGCGGGTGCACATCCTGCCGGCCGACAGGGCGCCCGAGCCGCTGGCCTCCGGTCCGACGGCGACCTCTGGGGAGACGGCCCGGGACGAGCATGCCGCCGACGAGTCCAATAAAGCTCCCTGGACCGTTCCCTGGGGCCCGGGCCGCTGGTGGGTGGCCGGGGACCTGCACCAGCACTCGACCGAGTCGGACGGCGCGCTGGATCCGGGGGACCTTTTCCTGGCGAATCGCCGACGCCGGCTCGCCTTCATGGCCCTGACGGACCACCAGGTCCTGCGCCCGCCGGCGAATGTCCCGGGCCTCGCCGTTTTCGGGGGGACGGAGATCACGACCCCCGTGGGCCACGTGGTGGCCCTGGACGCCCCGACGGACCGGGGCCTCCTGGAACTGGCCCCGGACGCCGGTCCCTTCGGCGGATGCGATTGGCTCAAGGCCGCCTGCCGGACGCTGCGCGCGGCCGGTGCCTTCCTGTCGGCCTGCCATCCCGCCTTCCCGCCCTGGGACTTCCGATGCGGCTCCCTGGGCGACATGCCCCTGGACGCGGTGGAAATCCTCTGCGATCCCGCCCATCCCAGGGCGGCGGAGGCCGCCGATGCGGCCCTGGCCCTCTGGACCGGGCTGCTGGAGGACGGATCGACCCTGGTCGGCATCGGGGGCAGCGATTTTCATGCCTTTTCGTCGACGGAGGCCGGGTTTCCGGAGGCCGGGGCGGCGCCGGGACTGCCCATGACCTTCGCCGGCTGTCCCGCCGGGACGAGGGACCCGGAGTCGGTGCGGTCGGCCCTTCGGGCGGGGCGGGTGGCCGTGGGCTGCGGGTTGTTCCCGGGATTCGCCCTGTTGGCCGGCGACAGGCTGGCCACAGCCGGCGACACGATCTTCCTGCCCTCGGACAGGCAAGGGCGGCAGTCCCTTGGGCTGGGCTGGCGGGTCCGCCTGGCCCCCTTCCCGGGCACACCGCCGGGGGAGCCGCTGCACTGCGCCCTGGTCGGTTCGGGAGGCCGCCACGACACGGTGTCGCTTCGGCTCGGGGAAACCGCGGAGAAAGCCTGGCAGCCGCCGGATCGGCCGGAGGGCTGGATCCGGATGGAGGTCCGCAACCGGGACGGGCAGCTTCTTGGATTCACAAATCCGGTCCGCTGGCAACGGGACCGGCGCTAGGGGATTACGGCCGGTTTCGCTTCCAGAGGCCGGCCATCACGCGGCCGTGACCCAGCTCCTCCATCTCGGGGAAACCATCCCGGCGCAGGGCCAGGACCTCGTCCCGGAAGCGGACCGGACAGGTCATGTGGGCGGCCAGGGCCGCTCCCATGTCCTTCGGAGCCGGTCCGTCCGGGTCGAAGGCGCGTTCGCCCGTCCGGTTGGAGTAGACCGGCACGGACGGGGCAGAGAACGGGAACGCGGCGGCCTCCCGGGCAAGGTGCCCTGCCGCTTCCCGCATCATGGGCGTATGGAAGGCGCCCTGGACCGAAAGGCGGACGGTCCTGGACGCACCGAGACCGGACAGCCGACGGGCGGCTTCCAGGCAGGGCGACTCCTGGCCGGCGATGACCACCTGGCCCGGCGCATTGTCGTTGGCGACGGCCACGAACCGGCCGGCCGCCAGGGCCTCCTCCACGTCGTCGGTTCCCCGGAGTTCCCGGCAGGCCGACTCGATGACGGCCATGTCGGAGCCCAGGATCGCCACCATGGCCCCGGGCATCCGGTCCGCACATTCCTGCATCAGCCGGGCCCGCAACTGGAGCAGCCGCACCAGGTCCGGCAAGGACAACATCCCGGCGGCCCCGAAGGCCGTATATTCCCCAAGGGAGAACCCCGCCACGGCCGCGGGGCCATCGGCCAGCAGACCGCCCAGGCGCTCCTTCCGGGCTTCCAGGGCCGCGAGGCTGACTGTCACGATGGCCAGCTGGGCCCATTCCGTCCGGTCCAACAGCCCGTCCCCGCCGGCGCAGACCGACCGCATGTCCCTGGAGACCAGGTCCGATACCGCCGCGAAGACGCGGGCCGCCCCGGGAGACCGGTCCGGCAGGTCGAGGCCCATGCCCGGTTCCTGGGATCCCTGCCCTGGAAAGAGCAGGGCCAGGCCCTGGGAAACGGCGACGGGATCGGGCATCGGGTCGGGCATGAGGTCCTTCCTTTCCGTGGGGGCCGGTTGACAGGGAGCCCTCGAATGCGATATGCTGACCACATCTTTTGATTATCAAAATATCCGAATGGACAGGAAATTGCAAGTCCGATCCATCCCCGAATCCGAATCCAACGCCCCGAGGAGGCAAGAATCGCCCATGATGACCCGCGCCCGCCTGGCCGGAACCGGCAGTTACCTGCCTGAAACCGTCGTCACCAACCAGGATATGTCCGGGATCGTGGACACCTCCGACGAGTGGATCGTCTCCCGCACCGGCATCTCGGAACGCCGGCTCTCGTCGGGGGAATCGACCTGGCACATGGGGGCCCAGGCGGGACGGGAGGCCCTGGCGGCGTCCGGGCTGCGGCCGGAGGACATCGACCTCGTCATCGCCACCACCGTGACCCCCGACTACTATACACCCTCTCTCGCCTGCATCATCCAGGCGGAGCTGGGCATCCGGAAGGCGCCTTGCGTCGACCTGGGGGCCGCCTGCACCGGGTTCGTGTACGCCATGGATGCGGCTGCCCGGTATCTTGCCACCGGCGGGGCCCGGAACGTGCTGGTCGTCTCGTCGGAAACCCTGTCGAAGATCGTGGACTACCGGGACCGGACCACTTGCGTCCTTTTCGGGGATGGGGCGGGAGCCGTGGTCCTCTCCGCCATTCCCGAGGACTCCGACGAACCCGGCGCCCGAATCCTGTCGTCCTGTCTCGGGGCGGAAGGGGAGAGCGGCGGGTTCATCGTCAGCCGGGCCCTGTCCATCGACCATCCCTTTATCCTGGATGCCGACGCCGGGGCCACCGGCCGGAACCGGGACCGATTCGGCTGCGAGGGAGAGCGGTTTCTTCGGATGGAAGGGCAGGAAGTGTACAAGTTCGCGGTCCGGGTGCTCCAGGAGTCCCTCCAGAAGGCCGTCGAGAAAGCCGGCCTGACGGTGGAGGACCTGGATTGGGTGGTGCCCCACCAGGCCAACATCCGGATTCTTGAGACCGCGGCCCGTCGCCTGGGGCTGCCCATGGAACGGATGGTCGTGGAGATCGCCGGGATGGGCAACGCCTCCTCGGCCAGCATCCCCGTCTGCCTGGACCGCATGGTCCGGGACGGACGGCTGGTCCGTGGCCAGACCCTGGGCCTGGTGGGATTTGGCGGCGGCTTGACCTACGGGGCGCTCCTGCTGCAGTATTGACCCTGGAGACAGGTCCCTTGCGACCAAAACGAGGAGGATACCGATGAACCCTGTCCATCCGCTGCGCCCGGATGCCCTGTCCCAAGGGGTCCGTCAAGGGGTCTGCGACTTCGCCGACAACCGGGTGGCGCGCCTGCTGGGCATCCGCTATCCCATTCTCCAGGGGGGCATGGCCTGGGTCGCCGACGCCCGGCTGGCGGCGGCCGTCAGTAACGCCGGCGGACTGGGGATCCTCGCCGGGGGATCCATGACCGCCGACCTGGCCCGGGACCAGGTTCAACGGGTCCGGGACCTGACGGACAGGCCCTTCGGCCTCAATATCATGCTCATGAGCCCCCATGCCGCCGACCTGGCCCGGATGGCGGCGGAGGAGCGGGTCCCGGTGGTCACCACCGGTGCCGGACAGCCCGGGAAGTACTTCCCGGCATGGAAAGCCGCGGGGATCATCGTCATTCCCGTGGTCCCCAGCGTAGCCCTGGCCCGCCGGGTGGAACAGCAGGGGGCCGACGCCGTGATTGTGGAAGGCACCGAAGCCGGCGGCCACATCGGCGACCTGACCACCCTGGTCCTGACCCCGGCGGTGTCCGATGCCCTGTCGATCCCGGTCATCGCCGCCGGCGGCATCGCCGATGGGCGCGGCGTGGCCGCCGCCTTCCTGCTTGGGGCCGAGGGGGTCCAGGTGGGCACCCGGTTCCTGGCCTCGGAGGAATGTCCCATCCATGAGAACTACAAGCGGCTGGTCGTGAAGGCCCGGGATACGGGTACCGTCGTGACCGGCCGGTCCACAGGCCATCCCGTCCGCTCCCTGAAGAACCGCCTGACCCGCCGCTTCCTCGACCTGGAGCGGGAGGGCGTGGGATTCGAGGCCCTGGAAACCCTGGCCGTGGGATCCCTGCGGCGGGCGGTCCAGGACGGGGACCTGGAAAACGGATCGTTCATGGCCGGCCAGTCCGCCGTCCTGGTCAAGGCCGTCGAACCCTGCCGCACCATCATCGAGTCCATGTTCCGGGACGCGGCCCGGATCCTGGACCGTTCCGGCGCCTACCTCCTGGGAGGCGGCTGCCGGTTTCCTGACATGGAAGGAGGCCGTCCATGAACCGGGTGGCACTTGTAACGGGCGGTTCCAGGGGCATTGGCGCCGCCATTGTCCGGCGCCTGGCCGAAGGCGGCCATACGATCGCCTTTACCTATCGGAGCGATGCCGACGCCGCCGAGCGGGTGGCAACGGAGGTCCGGGCCCTGGGGGTGGAGGTGCTGCCGATCCGGGCCGACACCGCGTCTGCCGAGGCCTGCGACGGGGCGGTCCGCCAGGTCCTGGACGCCTACGGGCGCATCGACGTCCTGGTCGTGTCCGCCGGGATCACCCGGGACGGACTGGCCATGCGGATGAAGCCCGAGCAGTTCGACGAAGTCCTGGCCGTGAACCTGTCCGGTGCCTTCTACATGGCCCGGGCGGTCCTGACGCCCATGGTCCGGGCCCGCTGGGGACGGATCGTGTTCCTCTCCTCCGTAGCTGGCGTGTACGGCAACGCGGGACAGGCCAACTATGCCGCCTCCAAGGCCGGGCTCATCGGCATGGCCAAGTCCCTGGCCAAGGAAGTCGGCAGCCGCTCCATAACCGTCAACGTGGTGGCGCCGGGCTTCATCGAGACCGACATGACCGCCGGGCTGCCCGACAGGATCCGGGAAGGCGCCCGGGAGCGGACCGCCCTCCAGCGGCTCGGGGAGCCGAGGGAAGTGGCGGCCGTGGTGTCATTCCTCGCCTCGGATGACGCGTCGTTCATCACGGGGGAGACGCTGTGTGTTTCCGGCGGACTTGTGCTGTAGAATATAAGGATGGACTGTCCGACCCGGCTCGCCGCCGGTTCCGGACCCCGCGCGAGAACAGGGAACGAAAGGAAGGAACCGCATGGCGATGTTGGAGACCCACCGGGTCGTGATCACGGGGATGGGGGTCATCAGCCCCCTCGGATCGGCCCTGGAGAGTTTCTGGGAATCCCTGGCAGCCGGGCGCCATGGCATCGGCCCGGTCACCACCTTCGACACATCGGCATTTCGGTGCAGCCTGGTGGCGGAGGCCCGCGGCTACGATCCCGCCGATTGGTTCGACCGTCGGGAGGCCCGCCGCATGGACCGGTTCTGCCAGTTCGCCATGGCCGCCGCCCAACAGGCCATGACCATGAGCGGCCTCGACATGGCCGACTGCGATCCCTTCCGGATCGGCACCATCGTCGGCAGCGGCGTCGGGGGGCTCCACACCACCCACGCCGAGTTCGACAAGTTCTTCCACCACGGCATCAACCGGGTGTCCCCCCTCTTCATCCCGATGATGATCTCCAACATGGCCGCCGGCACCATTTCCATGAAGTTCGGCACGAAGGGCGACTGTACCTGCGTGACCACCGCCTGCGCCTCCGGCGCCCACTCCATCGGCGAAGCCTACCGGGCCATCCGCTACGGCCACCTGGACGCCTGCATCGCGGGCGGCTGCGAAGCCCCCATTACACCCATCGCCCTGGCTGGTTTCTCCAACATGACCGCCCTGTCCGAAAGCCGGGACCCCGACCGGGCCTCGATTCCCTTCGACCGGGAGCGGGATGGCTTCATCATGGGCGAAGGCGCCGGCATCCTGGTCCTCGAAAGCCTGTCCCACGCACGGAAGCGGGGCGCCCGCATTGTTGCGGAGATCTGCGGCTACGGGTCCACATCCGACGCCTACCACATCACGAGTCCCGATCCCGAGGGCGCCGGGGCCGCCGCGGCCATGCGGCTCGCCATGGAGGAGGCCGGCATCCGGCCGGACCAGGTGGGCTACATCAACGCCCACGGCACCAGCACCCCCCTCAACGACAAGTACGAAACCCTGTCGATCCGCAGGGCCATGGGCGATTTCGCCACCCGGACCCCGGTCAGCTCCACCAAGTCCATGACCGGCCACCTGCTGGGCGCCGCCGGCGCAGTCGAGTGCATCGCCTCGGTCCAGGCCCTGGTCCACGGACTCATCCCCCCCACCGTCGGCTACCGGGTCCCCGATCCCGAATGTGACCTGGATTACGTACCCGAGGGAGCCCGGCCTGCCGCGATCCGCTACGCCCTGAGCAACTCCCTGGGATTCGGAGGGCACAACGCGACCCTGTGCATGGGACGCTGGGAGGAGGAATCCCGATGAACGCCCAGGAACTGAAATGGATCCGGCAGCTGATGCAGCACCTCCGCGATACGGGCCTGACCCGCCTCGAGTGGGAGACGGAAGGAACCCGCATTGTCCTGGAGAACCGTCCCCCGGAGCCTCCCCCGCCCCCGCCGGCTCCGTCGCCATACCCGTCTCCCTGGCCCTGGCCCCTGCCGGGGGCGGCGGTCCCGTCCCGGGACGATGCCGGAACGCGGCCGGTTGCAGCCGACGGGCGGCCCGATTTCGCGCCCTCCGCCTGCACCATCCCCGATGCCGAAACTGTCCCGATTCCCCGGCCCGAGCCCGACGCCCCGTCCGGCGCCCCCGTGACAGCCCCCCTGGTGGGCGTGTTCTACGCCTCGCCGTCGCCGGGTGCCGAGCCCTTCGTCCACGTGGGAAGCCGCGTCCGGGTTGGCCAGACCCTGTGCATCCTGGAGGCCATGAAACTCATGAACGAAGTCCAGAGCCCCTGTTCCGGGGAAGTGGTGGAGATCGCCGCTTCCGACGGATCCCGGGTGGAATTCGGACAACGGCTGTTTACAATCCGGTAAGGAGGGACCCCATGACCATGGACCGCGCTGCGATCGAGGCCGTGATCCCCCATCGGCACCCGTTCATCCTGGTGGACGAGGTGCAGGACATGGAACCGTTGGTCCGGGTGACGGCTTTCCGCCAGGTCCGGGGAGACGAGGATTTTTTCCGGGGCCATTTCCCGGGCAATCCCGTGATGCCCGGGGTCCTGATCCTGGAGGCCCTGGCCCAGGCCGGCGCCATCTGCGTCCTGAGCCACGAAACGTTCCGGGGATGCATCGCCTACTTCGCCGGTATCGAGAAGGCCCGCTTCCGCCGGAAGGTGGTGCCGGGGGACCGGCTCCGCCTGGAGGTGGTCATGAACCGCATGCGCGGCCGGATCGGATTCGGCGAGGCGAAGGCCTACGTCGGGGATGAACTTGCCGCCGCCGCCACCATCTCCTTCGCCATCGGCGACAGGCCGGAGGCGTAGGGACATGTTTTCCAGGATCCTGGTGGCCAACCGCGGCGAGATCGCCGTCCGCATCATCCGGACCTGCCGGGAGATGGGAATCCGGACCGTGGCCGTCTGTTCCGAGGCCGACCGGTCGGCCCTCCATACCCAGATCGCCGACGAGGATGTCTGCATCGGCCCCGCCCCGTCCCGGGACAGCTACCTGTCCATCCTGGCCATCCTGTCGGCCGCCCGGGTGACCGGCGCCGAGGCCATCCACCCCGGATTCGGCTTCCTGTCCGAGAACCCGACCTTCGCCCGGATCTGTGCCAAGTGCGGCATTGCGTTGATCGGGCCCTCCGAGAAGGCCATGCTCCTGATGGGGGACAAAGCCACGGCCCGCCAGACCGCCAAGGCGGCCGGCGTCCCGGTGGTGCCCGGTTCGGAAGGCAGCCTGGCGAATGTCGAGGAAGCCCTGGCCACGGCGGAGGCCATCGGGTATCCCGTCCTGGTCAAGGCGGTGGCCGGCGGCGGCGGCCGGGGCATGCGGGTGGCCGAAACCCCGGAGGCCCTTCATTCCGCATTCCCCCTGGCCCGGGCCGAGGCCAGGGCCTGCTTCGGCGACGACCGCCTCTACCTCGAGAAATACCTTCTGCGTCCCCGGCACGTGGAGATCCAGGTCCTGGCGGACCGACACGGCACCTGCCTGTCCCTGGGAGAGCGGGACTGCTCTCTCCAGCGCCGGAACCAGAAGCTCTGCGAGGAATCCCCCTCGCCGGTCCTGGATGCCGACCTCCGCCGCCGGATGGGCGAGGCGGCCGTGCGTCTCTGCCGGGCGGTGGACTACGAGGGAGCCGGGACCGTGGAATTCCTGCTGGCCTCCGACGGCCACTTCTACTTCATGGAAATGAACACCCGGATCCAGGTGGAACACCCTGTCACGGAGATGGTAACCGGCCTGGACCTCATCCGGGAGCAGATCCGGGTGGCGGCCGGGGAACCCCTGGGATATGGCCAGGACGATGTTCGGTTCGAGGGCCATGCCATTGAATGCCGGATCAACGCCGAAAGCGCGGACCGCGGATTCCTGCCCTGCCCGGGGACCATCTCGGTCCTGCATGTGCCCGGCGGGCCCGGCGTCCGGGTCGACAGCGCCGTGTACCAGGGGTACACCGTGCCCCCCTATTACGACTCCCTGCTGGCGAAGCTCATCGTCCACGCCAGGACCCGGCCCGAGGCCGTGGCCCGGATGCGCCGGGCCCTGGGGGAGTTCCTGATCAAGGGGGTGGACACCACTGTCGAGTTCCAGCTGGACCTGCTGCGAACGCCGGAATTCAATTCGGGAGAGTACGACACGGGATTCGTCACCCGTTTTCTTGACAATCGGGAGTCCCGGTCCGGGGCCTGACCCGGACATTCGGCGCCCGATCGGGAGGAGGTACGCGCATGGTTGTGGATGCATTGAAGGATGTCCGCCGCAGGGCTGCTGCCGAGCATCCGGAAGGGGAGGAGGGCGCCCTCCGCCTCAAGGCCGCCGCCCTGGCCGAATCCCTGCCGATTCCCGACGATCTCTGGGTTGAATGTACCGAATGCCGCGCCATCCTGCTCCGGGAGGACCTGGAAAAGGACGGGAGCGTCTGCTCCGGTTGCGGGTATCATTTCCGGATCGGGGCCCCGGAGCGCATCGGCCTGTCCTGCGATCCCGGATCGTTCCAGGAGCTCGAGGCAGGGCTGGTGGGCCACGATCCCATCGGTTTCCCCGGCTATGCCGACAAGCTTCGGAAAGCCCGCCGGGAAAGCGGCTTGCCCGAGGCCGCCGTCACCGGCCGGGCCCGGATCGGCGGGGAACCCTGCCTGGTCGGCGTCCTGGACAGCCGCTTCATGATGGGCTCCATGGGCACCGCCGTCGGCGAGCGGGTAGTCCGGCTCTTCGAGACCGCCACCCGGGAACGGCTCCCGGTGGTCTTCTTCTCGGCTTCCGGAGGCGCACGGATGCAGGAAGGCATCCTCTCCCTCATGCAAATGGCCCGGACCGCTGCGGCCGTAACCCGCCACCAGGAGGAGGGGCTCCTGTATCTGTCTGTCCTGACGGATCCCACCACCGGCGGCGTGACAGCGAGCTTCGCCTCCCTGGGCAGCCTGGTCCTGGCCGAACCCGGCGCCCTGGTCGGATTCGCCGGCCGGCGGGTCATCGAGGGGACCATTGCCCAGAAGCTGCCCGACGATTTCCAGCGGGCCGAATTCCTGATGAAACACGGCTTCGTGGACGCCATCGTCCCCCGCCGGGACCTGAAAGCCGTCCTGGCGCGGCTCCTGCGCTTCCACCGGCTCCCCAGGGTCCCGGATCTCCGGCCGACCGACGGATTGGGGGAAAACGCCGCGGGATCCCTCGATGTCGCCGCCCCTTCCGAACCCCTGCCCGCTTCGGTCCGGCTGGACCTGATCCGGAAGAAGGGGCGACCGACCTTCCGGGACTACCTGCCCCTGCTGTTCGACGAGGTCATGGAGCTCCACGGCGACCGGTCCTTCGCCGACGATCCGGCCATCTGGGGCGGCCTGGCCCGCATCGGCGGCCGGGCGGTGACGGTCCTGGCCCACATCAAGGGCCGGGACCTGACCGAGAACCAGGCTGCCAACTTCGGCATGGCCCACCCCGAGGGCTACCGCAAGGCCATCCGCCTCATGAAGGAAGCCGAGCGCTGCGGCCGGCCGGTCCTCTGCGTGGTGGACACCCCCGGGGCCTACTGCGGTGTCGGCGCCGAGGAGCGGGGGGAGGGCGAGGCCATCGCCCGCTCCATCGCCTGCATGACGGGTCTCCGGGTCCCGATCCTGGGTGTGGTGACCGGGGAGGGCGGCAGTGGCGGCGCCCTGGCCCTGGCCGCGGGGGATCGGCTGGGCATGCTGTCCAACGCCCTGTATTCGGTCATTTCCCCCCGGGGATTTGCCAGCATCCTGTGGAAGGATCCCACCCGGGAACGGGAGGCCGCCGACGCCGCCCGGATCACCGCGGAGGACCTGAAGGACATGGGGATATGCGACGACATCCTGCCGGAGCCGGAAGGGGGCGCCGGGGAGGACCTGGCCGGAACGGCCGGCCGGATCCGCGACTTCTTCCTCCAGGGCCTTGCGGAGCTGGACGGAATCTCCGGAGAGGACCTCCTGGCCCTCCGGTACGAGCGCTACCGCCGGCTGCATGCCGGCGCCGACGTGGAGCCCTCCGCCTCGGCCCTCTAGCGGGTTCGTACCCGGCTCTCCAGCGGATTCGCATCCTTCCCTTGGACAGGACGCCTCCTTGTGGCACAATGACAGGAGACCGTTGACCTGTGCGGGAAGGGGGAAAGGCCATGCCATCGGACGAAATCCGGTTGCAAGGGGATGTTCCGGTCGCCACCACCGCCTCCCAGGAGGATTACCTGGAAGCGCTCCACGTCCTGGCCGACGGCTGCGGCGCAGTGCGTTCCGTGGACGTGGCCCATCGCCTGGGCGTGTCCAGGGCCAGCGTCAGCAAGGCCCTGCATGGGTTGCGGGAATCGGGCTTCGTGCTCCAGGAGCGGTACGGCACCGTCCGGCTGACGGACGAAGGGCGTCGTCGGGCATCGGAGGTCCGGTCCTGCCACACCATGATCCGCCGTTTCCTGATCGAAATCCTGGGCTTGCCCGAGGCCATCGCCGACCGGGACGCCTGCCGGATGGAACACGGCCTGGACGAGGAAACCCGGAAGCGCTGGACCGCCTATGTGGCCGGCGTCCTGGCCGGGGCGGATCCCCGGGTTCCGCCTGTCGTTCGGAGCCCGGATACCGACGGGGGCCCCGATGCCGTTGGGGAGACCCCATGACCCCTGGCCGGCGCCTCGCAGGGTTCCTGCATTTCGTGGAGATTCGGACGAAAGTCGCGAGCCTGTTCCCATATCTCCTGGGAACCGCCTATGCCTGGGCCCGCCATGGCGTTTTCCGCCTGGACCTGGCCCTGGTCCTTCTCGGCGGGGTCCTGGCCTTCGACATGACAACCACCGCCATCAACAACCACATGGAGTACACGCTGCGGCTCCGGCAGGCGGCCGGGGACGGCGCACCCGCCGCACCCATGAAGGAATTCGGCCTGGGGGTCGCCGCCCAGCGGGGTTGGATCCTGGCGATGCTGTCGATCGCCACGGCCCTGGGGCTGGTCCTGGTGGTCCGGACCGACCCGGTGCTGCTGCTGGTGGGGGTCGCCTGCTTCGGCGTCGGCATCCTGTATACCGCGGGTCCGGTCTCCTTCTCCCACATGCCCCTTGGCGAAGTCCTCTCCGGTTCGGTCATGGGCTTCCTGATCCCGTTCCTCGCCATCCAGGTCCAGCTGTCCGGCACCCCGGCGGCCCTGGCGTCCCTGTCCTACCAGGCGGACACGGGCCGGCTGGTCCTGGAGGGGAACGTGCCCGGCCTGCTGGCCCTCCTCCTGCTGGGACTGCCGCCGGCCTGCGCCATCGCGAACATCATGCTGGCCAATAACGTCTGCGACCTGGAGGAGGACCGCCGGGACGGGCGGTTTACGCTGCCCCACTATCTCGGCATACCCCGGTCCCTGGCCCTGTTCGCCGCCGTGTATGCCCTGGGATTCGCCGCCCTGGCCCTCCAGGTGGTGTTCGGCGTCCTGCCGCTCTACGGCCTCGCAGCCCTCCTGCCGGCGATCCCGGTCATCCGGAACGTGGCCCGATTCCGGAAGTACCAATCGAAGGCCGAAACCTTCGGGCTCTCCGTCGACAATTTCCTGTGGCTCTCCGTTCCGCCGGTGCTCCTCCACTTGCTGCGGGGCGTGCTGGCGGGGTAGCCGGAAGGACGGGGCCGAGGACCGTACCGATCGGTCCACTGAAGCGATGGAGTGGAAGCGGCACAAGGGAAGGCGCCCCGGGGGGCGCCTTCTTTCGAACCGGGGCCGATACGAATTCGGCCGCCTAATCTTGCTTCTTCCATTTCCTGGTCCGGAACACCAGGACACCGAAGACGGTCAGGCCGACGGCGACCGCCGCAATCACGATCCAGACCCACCAGGTACGCCCCCCCGGCTTGTCGGCAGGCGCCGGGGTGGGAGACAACCCGGGCGTCGGAGAAGCGCTCTCGGTCGGGGCTGGCGTCAACCCCTCTGTCGGCGCGATGGTGGCGGTCGGCGATTCCGTTGGGGGATCGGTCGGGGACGGGGGTTCGGTGACGCCTTCCGTCGGTGTCGCCGCTCCGGTCACGGGAGGCGTCGGGGAGGCGGAGGGCGCCTGGGTGGGTGGTTGCGTCGGGGGCGACGTAGGGGTTGCCGTGGCACCGGCTGTCGGCGTGACCGCGGCTGCGAATGGGGTGCCAGTGTATTGCATGACAAAGGGTTTGAATGCCGAGACATCATAGCTGACGAAAGTGAAATAGGGGATGCCGTTTGCCCCGATCGCCAGGGCATTCGTCCCTACCTTTTCGTCCGTAAACCCGGCACCGCCAAGGGCTGTCCAGCTTCCGTCGACATAGGCCAGGACGGTTCCCCTGGTGGAGTGGCTCTTGTCCCCGAACCCCAGGATTGGGGTGCCGTCGGGGGCCATGGCGAAGCATCCCTGGTTGACTCCGTTGCTGGTGATATGGGTATTCCCCACATGGACCCAGGCGGACCCGGTATATCGCATGACGGTCGCCCGCTGGATGTTCTCCATATCCTCGTAGAAAAAATAGGGCGAGCCGCCGGGATGCAGCTTCAGCTGCGGATTGGTGCCCCGGTACGGGGAAAACCCGGCACTCCCGACTGCCTTCCAGGTCGAACCGTCATATTTCACGACCGTCGCGTACCCCTCGGCATTCAGGAATCCCACCACCGGCTTCCCGTCCGGGCCGATATCGATCGAGCCGTGGGTCGATCCGTCGGAGAGAGGCAATTTCTCCGCTCCTACCGGGATCCAATTCGCTCCGTCAAAGGTTCGGACTGTGATCCATGAATTCTGCCAATTCACGCCGTCGTCGTCCGGATAACAGACATGGATGGCACCGTCCGTGCCGATGGCGAGAGAGGAAATGCCGGACATGACACCGGATCCCGAGACCGGGGCGGATCCGACCATCCCCCAGGCCGATCCGTCATATCGCATGACGCGGAGCCGGTTCTCGCCTTCGGCCTCCCGGTAGGCGATGACCGGCCGGTTCTCAGGATCGATCGCGATGCCGTCCGGGTAGGCGGGCCCCGGGGTGAATCCCTGGGCCCCGACCCTTGTCCACGATCCGTCGAATTTCCAGACGGTCAACCGCTGTTCCGCCTCGATGTCCGCGAACAACAGGTACACCACCCCATTGCGGTCCACGGCAAGTTTGTTGCCGATGGTTTGGACCTGGACCGGGTTCGCCCCGCCCAGGAGCGTCCAGAGGTCGGCGGCCCGGACAGCCGCGAAGGCCAGGAAGATCAGCAAGACCGACAGGATGGCCAGGGCGGCGATCATCGAAGCAGGACGACGCGGCGTTGACTCCTTCACGGGAATCCTCCTCTCGCGCGATGCAGGAAGCGATGAAAGTTGCGCACATTGAACCGGATGGCCGATGCGATGTGGGATTGCCTCCCCGATCCGCCGGGTCCGCCATGGGCTGGTCGTCCTTCGTTGTCACGTCACAGGATGATATTGCCAGTGTAGCACGATCCGTGCCGGGCCTCAAGAAAATCCGACCGGATCGGCCGGTCGGATTCATGAACGGGTTGCGACATAGGCAGGCTGGAGCCGGGAAGGCGGCCACCCGTGATCGCCGCACCTACTCCCATTCTATCGTGGCGGGGGGCTTGCTCGTGATGTCGTAGACGATCCGGTTCACATGCCGGACCTCGTTGACGATGCGGTTGGAGATCCGGGCCAGCAGTTCCGGCGACAGGTGGGCCCAGTCGGCGGTCATGAAATCCGTTGTGGTCACGGCCCGGAGGGCGACGGTATAGTCGTAGGTCCGCTCGTCGCCCATGACCCCGACACTGCGCATGTCCGTGATCACGGCAAAGTACTGCCCGATGGACCGGTCCAGGCCCGCCCGGACGATCTCGTCCCGGAAGATGGCATCCGCTTCCCGCAGGAGATCCAGCCGGGCTTTCGTGACCTCGCCGATGCAGCGGACCGCCAGGCCCGGGCCCGGGAAGGGCTGGCGCCACACGATGGACTCCGGGATATCCATGGCCAGGCCGGCCTTGCGGACCTCGTCCTTGAACAGAAGCCGCAGGGGTTCGAGGATCATCCGGAACCCCATGGTCTCGGGCAGGCCCCCCACGTTGTGGTGGCTCTTGATCACGGCCGATTTCCCGAGGCCGCTCTCGATGACGTCGGGATAGATGGTGCCCTGGACCAGGAAATCCACCTGGCCCAGCTTCCGGGCCTCTTCCTCAAAGACGCGGATGAACTCCTCGCCGATGATCTTCCGCTTGCG
>JAKPNJ010000339.1 GCA_029548445.1 Bacillota bacterium
ACCGCCATCGACATGAGCGCCGTCTTCCTCGAAGTGGTGGTGGCCCCGTCCTATACCCATGAGGCCCTCAACATCCTGACCCAGAAAAAGAACCTGCGGCTGCTGTCGCTGCCCCATATCACCGAGCGGATTCCGCCGGCCGACCGGGAGTACAAGCGGGTGATCGGGGGCCTCCTGATCCAGGACCACGATACGACGGGCATCGACTGGGACCAGGCTCGGGTCGTGACCCGGACGAAGCCGGACGACGCCCTGCGGCCCGACATGGAGTTTGCCATGCTGGTGGTCAAGCATGTCCGGTCCAACGCCATCGTCCTGGCGAAAAACCTCCAGACCCTGGGTATCGGGCCCGGGCAGCCCAACCGCATCACCTCGACCCAGATCGCCGTCCGGATGGCCGGGGAGAAGGCCAGGGGGGCGATCCTGGCCTCCGACGCATTCTTCCCGTTCAGCGATTCCATCGAGGCGGCGGCGGAAGCCGGTGTGTCGGTCGTCATCCAGCCGGGCGGCGCCATCCGGGACGCCGAGGTCATTGCCGCCTGCGATGCCCACGGCATCGCCATGATCCACACAGGACTGCGGCATTTCCTCCATTGAAAGGGAAGCGGACATGAAACGGGGCCCCCTGGACATCCTCATCGTCGGCGGCGGGGGACGGGAACACGCCATCGCCTGGTCGCTGCGGCGGAGTCCCCGGACCGGCTCCCTCTATTGCGCTCCCGGAAATGCCGGCATCGCGGCCCTGGCGGAGTGTGTCGATGTGGCGGCCACCGACCTGGACGGCCAGGTGGCCCTGGCCCGGGAAAAGGCTGTGGACCTGGTGATCGTGGCGCCGGACGATCCCCTGGCCATGGGCCTGGTGGACCGGCTCGAGGCAGCCGGCATTCCGGCCTTCGGACCTCGTCGTGCGGCAGCCCGGATCGAGGCCAGCAAGTCCTTTGCCAAGGACCTGATGCGGAAAGCCGGCATTCCCACCGCCGATTACGTGACCTTCGACAACCCTGTCGAGGCCCTGTCCCATGTGTCCGAGTGCCCGCTGCCCGTCGTTGTCAAAGCCGACGGCCTGGCCCTGGGCAAGGGCGTTCGGATCTGCCATGTCCGCGAGGAAGCCGTCCAGGCCGTGGCCGACATGATGCAACAGGAAGCGTTTGGCCAGGCAGGACGCCGGGTGGTGGTCGAATCGTTCATGACCGGCCCCGAACTGACGGTTCTCGCGTTTTCGGACGGCCGGACGGTGGTGCCCATGGTCAGTTCCCGGGATCACAAGCGGGCGTTCGACGGAGACCAGGGGCCGAACACCGGCGGCATGGGCGCCGTCGCACCCGGCGCCGACCTCTCGCCGGCCCAGGAGAAAGACCTGGCGGACCGGATCTTCCAGCCTACCATCGATGCCTTGCGGGAGATGGGATCGGAGTTCCGGGGGGTCCTCTACTTCGGCCTCATGCTGACGCCGGACGGTCCCCGGGTCGTGGAGTACAACGCGCGGTTCGGGGACCCGGAAGCCCAGGCCGTACTGCCCTTGCTGGAAACGGACCTGGTCGACATCGTGGAGGCTGTGTTGGAGGGGCGGCTGGCCTCCTGCGATATCCGTTGGTCCGGCCGGTCGTCCTGCTGTGTCGTCCTGGCGTCCGGCGGCTATCCCGGCTCCTATCGGAAAGGCCTGCCCATCGGGGGACTGGAGTCCCTGGAAGGAATGCAGGATGTCCTGGTGTTCCATGCGGGGACCCGGCGGGACGGCGACGGCCAGGTGGTGACGGCGGGGGGGCGCGTCCTTGGGGTTACCGCCGTGGCGAATGACCTGGACAGCGCCATCGACCGGGCGTACGAAGCCTGCGAGTCCATCCGCTTCGAGGGCCGGATGATGAGGCGGGACATCGGACGGACCCATCCATGAAGATCGGGGTCTTCGGGGGGACCTTCGATCCCTTTCACCTGGGCCACCGGTCGATGGTGGAGGCCGCCATGTCCCAGGGGGGACTGGACCGTCTGATCGTGATCCCCTCGGCCCGTCCGCCCCACAAGGACCCCGCCGGCGTGACGCCCTGCGCCTATCGGCTGGCCATGGCCATGGAAGCCCTGGCGGACCTGCCCGATGTCGAGGTGTCGGACCGGGAGGCCCGACGTCCTGGGCCCTCGTACATGGTCGACACCCTCTCGGACCTCCGGATGGAGTACCGGGACGAAGATGGCGTCGAACCGGACCTGTGGCTGATCGCCGGGTCCGATGTCCTGTCGGACCTGCCCCGCTGGCGATCTCCCGGCCGCATCCTGGAACTGGCGGGCCTCCTGGTGGCGGCCCGGCCCGGCGAGGACGAACCATCGGTCCGGTCGGCAGCGGATTCCCTCCTGGCCCGGTACCCGACCCTTCGGCTGTCCCGTTTCGCCATCCGGCCCGTGTTCGTCTCGGCTTCGGACATCCGGTCCCGGCTGGCTGCCCGGGGCGGCAGCCCGTTTCGTCCGCACGACGGGCAGGAAGGGGACGGGGTGGACATCGGGAACCCCGGGGACGAAAGGAACCCCGGGGACATGGATGACATCGGTGCGGCGGGACTGTCGGAACCCGTCCTGGCGTTCATCCGTCGCCACGCGCTGTATTTTGGCGACGAACCGCTGTACGGCCTGGACCAGGCACTGCGGAACCGGATCGACGAGTTGGAACGGAAGCTGGCCGGCCTGTTTCGGGGAGGACGGCTGTTGCACTCCCTGGACACCCTGCGCATGGCCCTGGCCCTGGACCGGGCCTTCCCGAATCCGGACCGTTCCAGGACGGCCCTGGCGGAGGCCGCGATCGTCCACGACTGCGCCAAGCACCTGGCCCCGCGGGACGCCCGCCGGTTGGCCCGGATGCACCTGCCGGACCTGTCGGACCAGGTCCTGTCGGATCCCGACCTGTTGCACGCACCCCTTGGCGCCGTGGTGGCCCGCACCGAGTTCGGTATCACTGATCCGGCCATCCTCCGGGCCGTTTCACTCCACACCACCGGGGCGGCAGCCATGTCGGACCTGGAACTCCTGGTCTTTCTCGCCGACAAGTCGGAACCCTCCCGGCAGTATCCCCAGGCCGAGCGGATCCGCCGAATGGCCCTGTCGGATCCCCGGAGAGCCGTCCGAACCTGCCTGGAGGAGCTGGTGCGCCACCTGGGCGCCCTG
>JAKPNJ010000344.1 GCA_029548445.1 Bacillota bacterium
TTCATCAAGGAGCCCCTGCTCTGGCTCCAGGACCCGAACACCAGCCTCGGCATCCTGATCCTGGTCCAGCTCTGGTTGTCCCTGGGCACCGGGTTCCTGGCCTTCATCGCCGGCCTCCAGAATGTGGACCGGTCCCTGTACGAATCCGGGGCCATCGACGGCATCCGGAACCGCTGGATGGAGCTGTGGTTCATCACCCTGCCGTCCATGACCCCCATGCTCCTGTTCGGGGCGGTCATCCAGATCGGAACAGCCTTCGCCGTCAGCGACATCAGCATGCAGCTGGCGGGGTTCCCCAGCGTCAAGTACGCGGCCCACACCGTGGCCATCCACGCCTACGACTACGGGTTCATCCGGTTCGAGATGGGATATGCTTCCGCCATCTCCGTGGTCCTCTTCCTGACGATGCTGCTTACCCACTTTGGGGTAAGCCGCCTGCTGCGGAAGGTGGGCACATGAGGAAACGTCGGCTGAACCGGTCCCGGGGCGCCAACGCCGCCCTCTTCCTGTTCCTCGGCCTGGTGGGGGCCTTCATGGCGCTGCCCATGGTCTTCGCCGTCGTCAACGCGTTCAAGCCCCTGGAGGAGTTTTTTGTCTTCCCGCCCCGCTTCTACGTGGTCAATCCCACCACCGCGAACTTCTCCGACCTGGCCAAGCTGGCGGCGAACCTGTGGGTTCCGTTCTCCCGCTACGTCTTCAACAGCGCCTTCGTCAGCCTCGTCGCCACGGGCGGGCACATCCTGCTGGCCTCCACCGCCGCCTATGTCCTGTCCAAGCACGACTTCCCGGGCCGGCGGCTCCTGGACGCCATCATCATCGTCTCCCTGCTCTTCACCTCCCGGGTCATCGCCATCCCCCAGTACATCATCCTGTCCACCCTGGGGTGGATCAACACGTACCTGGCCCTCATCGCCCCGGTCTTCGCCATGTCCATCGGCATCTTCCTGATGCGCCAGTTCATGACCATGGTGCCTGACGAGGTCATCGAGAGCGCCCGGATCGACGGCGCCGGCGAATTGCGCACCTGCTGGGGCATCGTGGTCCCCATGGTGAAGCCCGCCACCATCACCCTGGCGATTTTCGCCTTCCAGGCCATCTGGAACAACCCGGGCAGCGGCCTGATTTACTCCGAACCGCTGAAGGTCATGCCCATGGTGCTCTCCCAGATCTCCGCCGGGGGCCTGGTCCGGGCGGGGGTGGGCGCCGCGTCCGCCCTGATCATGCTCGTCCCGCCGGTCGCGCTCTTCGTTTTCTTCCAGAGCCGGATCCTGGAAACCATGTCCACCTCCGGCATCAAGGGTTGAGCCGGGAAAGGAGGTCCATCGCCTTGCCGACCGCTGTCCGTCCCCTCCATCGGATCCTGCGCCGCAGCGCCTGCCTCGGGGCTGTCCTCCTGGCCTGTTTCGTGCCGGTTGTGGCCCCGGCCGGGACGTCCCTGGCGGCGGACCTGCCGTTTGCGTCGTACAACTACGATGTCTGGGGACGCAGCGTGCCGGTGCCGGCCACCTATGTCGTGGAACAGGTCCTGTACGGAGGGGAGGCCGGATTCGGCGACTTCCGGGCTCCCGGGGACCTGTATGTGGACGGCGAGGAAAACATCCATGTCCTGGATGCCGGCAACGGCCGGATCGTGGTGCTGGACCGGAATTTCCGGCTCCTGCGGATCGTCGGGGGCATCCGGACCGGCGAAACCCTGGGGGACGGCTCCCCGGAAACGGTGGACCTCACGGGAGCGGGGGGATTGTATGTCCATGAGGACGGCACCTACCGGATCTGCGTCGCCCCAAAGGCCCAGGTCCTGGCAGCAACGGCCGACGGGACGCTGCTGCGGACCTACGGAACCCCGAAGGGGGACGTGGTCCCCAAGGGCCTCAACTTCAAGCCCCTCCGGGCCGCCGTGGGCCGGGACGGCACCCTGTACGTGGTGTCCGAGGGTGTCTTCCAGGGGATCCTGGAGATCGATCCGGAGGGAACCCTGCTGGGATTCTACGGCAGCAACCGGGTGGACGTGACCCTCCAGGTCCTGACCGAGTTCTTCTGGAAACGGCTGTTTTCCGAGGAACAGAAGGAGGGCATGCTGAAGATCGTGCCCATCGAGTATTCCAGCCTGGACATGGATGCAGACGGGTTCGTGTACGCCGTGACCCGGGAGTCCCGCAATTCCATGAATGAAATCAAGAAGCTGGATCCAAAGGGCAACAATATCCTGCGTGTCCGCTCGTCGGCCGATGTGCCGCCGGGGGTCATGCTGAACATCGGCAATTATGGCGACATCGAGTCCACCTATGACAAGGGGACCAAGGTGGATACCCGCTTCATCGACATCCGGACGGACCGGCAGGGGTTCCTGTTCGCCCTGGACGCCCAGCGGGGCCGCGTCTTCCAATACGACCAGGAGAGCAATCTCCTGTCGATCTTCGGCGGTGTCGGCCAGCAGGAGGGCACCTTCCGGGAACCCGTGGCCGTGGAGACCCTGGGCGACCGGGTCCTGGTGCTGGACCGGGCGGCGGGCACCCTGACGGTCTTCGCGCCGACCCCATTCGGCACGGATATTCGAAATGCCATCCTCCATTACAACCAGGGGCTGTACCAGGAAGCCGAGTCCCTCTGGCGCTCGGTCCTGGGCCGGTCCGCCAACTTCGACCTGGCCTATGTGGGCATCGGGAAGGCCCTGTTCGGCCGGCAGGACTACATCGGGGCCATGCGCCACTTCCAGCTCGGGTACGACAAGCGCGGCTATGACGAGGCCTTTGCCGAATACCGGAAAGACCTCCTCCGGAGCCAGTTCCCCTGGATCGCGGCCATCCTGGGAGCTGCAGCGCTGCTGGCGGCGCTCCTGGCCCGGGCCTTCCGCCGGAGCGCCCTCTCGGCCCGGATTGCGACGGCCCCAGGCCGGCTGCCCTTCCGGTTTGCCGCCTTCCACCCCTTCAAGGCCTTCGACGAGGTCCGGACCGAGAACCGGGGCCGGATTCGGGAAGCGCTGCTCCTGGTCCTGGCCCTCTTCGTGGCCCGGATCCTGAGCCTGGGCCTGACGGGCTTCCTGTTCAACGACGTCCGGATCGAGACCATCCGGGTGGGCCGGGAGTTCGCCATCGTTGCCGGGGTCTACCTGGTTTTCGTGGTGTCCAACTGGGCGGTCTCCACCCTGACGGAAGGGGAGGGACGCTGGCGGGACATCGCCCTGGTGGCCGCCTACTCCCTGCTGCCCATGATTGTCTCCACCCTGGCGGTCCTCCTCCTGAGCCATGGCCTGGCGCTCCGGGAAGGTGCCTTCATGGCGCTCCTTTCGGGCGCCGCCCTGTGGTGGAGCGCCTTCCTCCTGGTGACCGGCCTCATGACCGTTCACCACTACACCTTCCTGAAGACCCTGGCCTCCCTGGGCCTGACGGTGGCCGGCATGGCCTTCCTCCTCTTCCTGGGCGCGCTGGTCTACAGCCTGTTCCGCCAGATGGCGGTGTTCTTCGGCAACATCCTCACGGAACTCCTGTACCGGATCTGACGGGGGACGGCGAGGCATGACGGAAAGGGTACGAATGGGCCTGACGACATTTCGGAATCTCCGGGAATTCCTGCGCCGGCTGCGGCCCGGGCGGCGGATGGTCCGCCGCGGGCTCCTCCTGGCAGCAGGTCTCCTGGTCCTGTCCCTCGTCGCCTATTTCCTGCTGCTGCCCCGGTTCCGGGGCACCCCGCCGGCTGTCCCTCCCTCTCCCGGACTCCAGGCGAAGTCCCTCGATTCCTGGACCTTTGATCCGGACACGGGGGTGTTCCAGGTCGTGACCGCTGGAGGAACGATCCTTCGGAGCAACCCGACGGTGGACGAAGCGGAGGCTGACCCGACGGCCAAGGGGATCAGCCGCATGTCCCTGCTGTCCCAGCTGGTCATCCGCTACGCCGACGCCGACGCCCGGATCAGCACCCTGACGAGCTATGCCTCCGCCCTGGACCGCCACGACATCCCCCTGGGCGCCGTCGTGGACGGGAATACGGTCCGGTGCGTCTATCGCTTTCCCACCGGCAAGGCGGCCGAGAACCTGTTCATTCGGATCCCGGTCGAATATACCTTCTCCGACTGGGGCGTCGACGTGACCATTCCCGCGGACGGGATCGAGGAAAACGAGGAATACAAGCTCATCGACCTGGCTGTCCTTCCCTTTTTCGCTGCCGGGACCGGAACGGAGGCGGGCACCACCCTGGTGCCGGACGGCAGCGGCGCCCTGATGCAGTGGAACGATCCCCGTCCCGGCCTGCAGGAATACAGCGAGCCGGTGTATGCCCGGGACCCGGCCCTCAAGACCCGGGTCCAGCTGGAGGTGGGGCAGGACATCCGCCTGCCGGCCTTCGGGCTGATGCGGCAGGGGACCGCCGTCCTGGCCCTGGCGGAAGAAGGGGAGGCCCTGTCTTCCGTGACGGCCTGGCTCAACGGCATGAACACCGCCTACAATAACGCCTTTTTCACGTTCCGGTACCGGGAGATCGACACCATCACCCTGAATGAGCTGGGTTGGAACGAACGGTCGATTCCCATGGTTTCCGCCCGACCTGTGTCGGTGCCTGCGTTCCGGGTCCGCTATATCGTCCTGGAAGGGGACGACGCGGACCTGGGCGGCCTGGCTGCGGCCCACCGGCAGAACCTCCAGCAGCGGTACGACCTCGCACCGCTGGAACCCCGAGGCGACACGCCGCTCTACCTTGACCTCCAGATGAGCGTCCGGCGCATCCGGCCGGTCCTGGGCCTGCCAACGACCGTCGTGGAACCCCTGACCACTTTCGACCAGGCTGCCGACATCCTGGACGCCTTCCGGACCGAAACCGGCGCGCCGCTGGTGGCGCGGCTCAACGGCTGGCTCCCGGGGGGTCCCTATGCGGACATTCCCCGGGGTGTTGCCTTCGAGCGTGCGGTCGGAGGGGCCGCGGGGTTCCGCCGGTTCTCCGGTTGGCTCGCTTCCCAGTCGGACCTGGCGGTATACCCGGCTGCGGACATGGTCCACGGCTACCAGGACGGGAACGGGTTCGTCGGCATGTTCCAGGGCAACCGGGACATCACCGGGGCCCTGTCCCTGCAGTTTGATTTCCTGGCCAGCAGCGGGGCGAAAAATTACCGGATCGCCCCCTGGCATCTCCTGACGCCCGGGTTCTCGGTCGCTGCCCTGGACCGGTTCCTGGGTACCGCCGGCCGGCTGGCCGACGCCGGGATGGCCGGACTGGCCCTGGACGGCATCGGGTCCATGGTCTACGCGGATACCTATCATTCTTTCCTGAATCCCCTGGTGGGCCGCATTCCGTCGGACCGGCAGCAGACCGCCGGCCTGTGGCAATGGGCCCTGGCATCGGCCCGGGACACTGCCGGCGGGGTCCTGGTAGAGGGCGGCAACGCCTATGTCCTGCCTTTCGTCGACCATGTGGTCGGCATCCCCATGGCGTCCAGCCGGTTCCTGGCCTCCAGGGAGACCGTCCCGTACTACCAGATGGTCGCCAGCGGCCTGGTCCGGACCGCCTCCACACCCGTGAACTTCGCCGTGGATCCGGACCGTTTCTGGCTCCAGTGCCTCGAGACCGGCACCTTTCCGATGTATTCCCTGACCTATGCCGAGTCGTCCCTGGTCAAGGCCACCCGGCTCAACCACCTGGATAACGGAGAGTATACCCTCTGGCTCGACTCGGCGGCCCGAAATTACGACTTGTACCGGGAGGCCTTCGCAGCCGTAGGGGGCCGGGCGATCCTGGACCGGACGGTGCTGCCGGACGACGTCGTCCAGGTCGATTTTTCCGGCGGCCTCCGCCTGGTCGTGGACTACGGGGCGGGCACCTTCCGTCTCGAGGGAGGCGATGCCCCATGAACCGACGCATCCGGCCCCTGCCCCTGGAACGGCGCAAGGCCTTTTACGGCCGCCTGTTCGTCCTGCCCTGGCTCGTGGGCTTCCTGCCGTTCTTTGTGCTCCCGCTGATCCGGACCGTCCGGTACAGCCTGAGCTTCATGACCGCCTCGGCCGAGGGCATCGCGCTCCAGCCGGTGGGTCTTCGCAATTATATCAAGCTGTTCGCAGAGGACCCGGACTTCATCCGGGAACTGTCCACCGCCTTCGGCACCATGTTCCAGGAAGTACCCCTGATCCTGTCGTTCTCGATCTTCATCGCCATGCTGCTGAACCAGAAATTCCGGGGCCGGACCCTGGCCCGGGCCATCCTGTTCCTGCCGGTGATCGTCACCTCCGGCGTGGTCATCTACATCCTCAAGACCGACATCAACGCCCTGTACGCCATGAACGGCGTCCAGGGACAGAGCTTCCTGCGGATGACCGCCCTGACGGACATCCTGTACAGCCTGGGGCTGGACTACCGGATCACCGACTTAATCTCCTCGGCCATGGGTCGGATCTTCGACATCGCCTGGAAGTGCGGCGTCCAGATCCTGCTGTTCCTGGGCGGCCTCCAGTCGATCCCGTCGAGTTTCTACGAAGCCGCCAGCGTGGAAGGGGCGACCCAGTGGGAGAAGTTCTGGAAGATCACGTTCCCCATGATCACACCGGTCCTGCTGACGGGAATCGTCTACTCCATCGTGGATTCCTTCACCTACTACGGCAACAACATCATGCTGAAGTCCATCAAGCCCGCCTTCGACAACCTGAACTACGCCTACGCCAGCGCCATGTCCCTTGTGTACAGCGTCATGGTGATGGTCGTCCTGGGACTCGTCTTCCTGCTGGTCGGGCGACGGGTCACCTATGTCGAGCGCTGAAGGGAGGGAGACCATGTCCGCCGAACGCAGCGATCACCTGACCCGGAAGGACCTGGCCGGATTCCTCTGGCGCTTTGTCCGGGGACTGGTCCTCCTGGAGGTGGGGTTCATCCTCCTCTATCCCCTGATCTACACCGTGACGGTGGCCTTCCGGCCGCCCCAGGAACTGAACGACCCGGTGGTAGTGTGGATCCCCAAGACCTGGACGTTCCGGAATATTGCCGAGGTCTGGGAGTTCATCAAGCTGCCCGAGCTGCTCCTGAACAACGTGCGGATCGATCTCGCCAGCGCCATCCTCCAGACGGCCGTCTGCTGCCTCGTGGGGTACGGGCTGGCCCGGTTCCGGTTCCGGGAGAAGGGGCTGCTCTTCGCCCTCGTCGTCGCCACCATCGTCATCCCGCCCCAGGCCACCACCATCGCGAACTTCATCCAGTTCCGGGGCATGGGCATCCTGGACACCCCCATGGCCTTCTACCTGCCGGCCCTGACAGCCAACGGCATCCGGTCGGGCCTGTTCATTTTCATCTACCGGCAGTTCTTCCGGAACATGCCCGCGGACCTGGAGGACGCAGCGTACATCGACGGCGGCGGCCCCTTTACCACTTTCCTGCGGATCATGCTGCCCAACGCCACGGCGCCGGTCATCATCGTGTTCCTCTTCTCCATGGTGTGGTACTGGAACGATACCTTTTTCCACGGGATGTACCTGGACCAGACCCAGACCCTCTCCACCGCCCTGGAGACCCTCCGGAGCAACCTGAGCGTCATGATCCCCGGCATCCAGGCGGATCCCTTCACCATCTCCTGTTACATGCAGGCCGGGGTGGTCATGACCATCTTCCCTGTCCTCGCCATCTATATCCTCATGCAGCGGTACTTCACAGAAAGCATCGAAAGGACGGGCCTGGTGGGATGAGCGACAACCTGCACCCCGACGCCTGGAGTCCCCGGCCGGGAACGACCTGGGCCGGCCCCGCGGGTCGGGCCTTTCCCCTGGACCTGTCCGGGGTCCGACCGGCGACACCGGCGGTCACGGCTGCCGTGGGCCTGGAAGATGGCCTGCCGGTCCTCCGGATCGACGGCCGGCGCCGGGATCCCCTGTTCTTCTTCGGCAACACCGAGTGGCGGGGCCACGAAGCCCATGTCTTCGAGGAAATCCGGATGGCCGCGGCCCGGGGCATCCACCTCCACACCCTGGTCCTCCACTTCCCGGTGGTACCCGAGGGCACACCCCGGGACCTGTCCCCCGCCTTCGCCATCCTGGACCGGGTTCTGGAGGCGGACCCGGAGGCCCTGATCCTGCCCCGCATCCCGTTGTACCCCAAGGACCGGGGCGCGTTCGCGGCCCGGTGGCCCGACGACTGCATGCGCTACGCCGACGGCACCCGGTCCATCCCCTCCGTCGCCTCGGACCGCTGGATGGCCATGGCCCTGGCCGCCCTGGACGAGGGCATCGGCACCCTGGCGGACCACCCGGTCTATTCCCGACACATCATCGGGTACCATCTTTCCTATAACAATACTGGGGAATGGTTTTACGAGGACTACCGGGAACGGGGCATCGACCGGTCCGAATGCAACCGCCAGGGCTTCGCCCGCTGGCTGCGGGAGGTCTACGGCACCGACCGGGCCCTCCGGAGCGCCTGGGGCCGGCCGGAGGTCTCCCTGGACGAGATCGCCCTG
>JAKPNJ010000009.1 GCA_029548445.1 Bacillota bacterium
CTGGGCCGGCGTCATGTCAGCACCTCGGTGCGGGACCTCGGTATGGGCGTTCTCTACGCATCCCGGGTCCCCCTGGACGCTGCGGTGCCGGAATCTGTCCTGGACCTCATGGTCCGGGAGGCCCGGCGCGCCCTGGATGAAGCCGGCCAGGGGCGGGACCGCTGCCTGGGTGTCGGCCTGTCCCTGCCGGGCCAGGTCGACCATCGGACGGGGGTGGTCATGCATCTCTCCGGGCTTCCCGGCTGGGAGAACGTCCCGGTCCGGGCTGTGCTCGAGGAAGCCCTGGGATTGCCCTGCCACGTGGACAACGACAGCAATGCCCTGGCCCTGGCGGCCAAGTGGACGGGCCTCGTGGAGGAGGATGTGGACGCGGTGGTCCTGTCCCTGGGTGAAGGCCTGGGCGCCGGGGTCCTGTCGAAGGGATCCCTGCTGTATGGCAGCCACTCCAACGCCGGCGAGGTCGGCCACATGACGATCCGCTACGACGGGGCGCCCTGCCCCTGCGGGAACCGGGGCTGCCTCGAGACCTTCGTGTCGGACAGAGCGCTCCTGGACCGGATGCGCAGCTGCGGACTCGCCGATTCCGGCCCGGATACCGGAACCGGCATCAGGAAACTGGTCGACCTGGCGGAGACCGGCAACCCGGAGGCCCTGGCCCTGGTCCGGGAAGCCGGCGGCTTTCTCGGCATCGGCCTCGACCATGTCGTCAAGGCCTATGATCCCGACACCATCGTGGTCCATTGCGACTGGCTCATGCCTTTTCCGGAGCTGGCACGGGACATCGTCGAGGGCGTCTTCGCCCGCTGTCCGTGGGTCCGCCGGGACCGGTTGCGGATCCGACTGGGTTCCGTGGAGGACATCGAGGGCATCGGGCCGTCGGCCCTGGTCCTGGAGGCCCTGTTCGCCGACCCGGCCACCAGCCGGCTGGTGGCGAAACTGGAACGGGACATGGGGAAGGGAGAAGCAGGAACGGGAGGGATCGCACCATGAAAAAACTGAAGTACGGCCTGATCGGCGTTGGCAACATCTCGGGCAAGCACCTGGGCGGCTATGCCGCCCTGCGGGACGACGTGGAGATCGTGGCGGCCTGTGACCTGGTTCCGGAAAAGATGGAAGCTGCCGCCAGGTCCTACGGCATCCCGAGGGTATCACGGGAGTATCGGGACCTCCTGGCCATGCCGGACCTCGATTTCGTCAGCGTCTGCCTGCCGAACCACCTGCACGCGCCGGTGACCCGGGAAGCCCTGGAAGCCGGAAAGCATGTCCACTGCGAGAAACCCATGGCCATGAACGCCAACGAGGCCGAATCCATGGTCGCCGCCATGCGGCGGACCGGCCGGATCCTCATGGTCGGCCTCAACAACCGGTTCACGGCCCATGCCGCCTGGACCCGCCGGTTCGTGGAGCAGGGCGGTCTCGGGGACATCTACTTTGCCAAGTGTGGCTGGCTCCGTCGAAACGGCCTGCCTCCCACGGGATGGTTCACCGATCGGTCCCGGTCCGGCGGTGGCGCCCTGATCGACCTCGGCGTCCATTTCCTCGACCTGGCCCTGTACTTCCTGGGATATCCGGAGCCGAAGGCGGTGACCGCACGGACCTTTCGGGCGTTCGGCGGCGGGCCCCAGGCCGACCGGCACACCTTCCCCGGGTTCGTCGCCGACCCGGCGGGCGTCTTCGATGTGGAGGACCTGGCCACGGGATTCCTCGACCTGGCCGGTGGGACGGCCCTGTCCTTCGAGATCAGCTGGGCCTCCCACATCGAGCGGGAGCGGGTCTTTTACGAACTGTACGGCACCCGGGCCGGCCTCCGGTACGAGGACGACATGACCGGAAAGCCCACCCTTCGGGTCTTCTCCACCCTGGGCGACCGGATGGCCGACACGACGGTGATGCCCGACCCCTTCCGGGACCGGCGGGACGAATTCCGGCATTTCGTCGACTGCATCCGGGCCGGCCGCGAATCCGACATCTCGATCCCGGACCAGAACATTGCCATGATGCGGCTGGTCGACACGATCTACCGGTCGGCCGACACGCGCCGGCAGGTCCTTTGCGGATCCGGAGACGCGTAGGCGGCCCATGGACGTTTTGTGCATCGGCCTGGCTGTCTGCGACCTGGTGGCACGACCCGTGGATGCCTCCGCGTTCCGGAGGGATTCCACCCGGATCGACACCCTGCTCATGGCCTGCGGCGGAGACGCCCTGAACGCGTCGGCGGGCATGTCCGCCCTGGGCCTGGACGTGACCCTCGCGGCCCGGGTGGGCCGGGACCCGATGGGGGACTTCCTGCTGTCGGAGATGGACCGGCTCGGCATCAGGCGGGACCGTGTCCTGGTGACGAATGGCGTCACCACGGCCACGAGCCTCGTCCTGGTCGACGCCTCCGGAGAGCGGCATTTCCTGTACCACGGGGGCGCCAACGACCGGCTGGCCCTGGCCGACCTGCCCCTGGACCGGCTGTCCGATTTTGCCGTCGTCCATGTGGGCAGCGCCATGGCCCTGGACGGGCTGGACGGCCCGGACCTGGGACGCCTCTTCGCCGCTGCGAAGACGGCGGGCTGCACCACGTCCCTGGACGTGACCTGGGATGCCTCGGGCCGCTGGCTGGAGAAGGTTGCGGATGCCCTGCCCCGGGTCGATGTTTTCCTGCCGAATGCCGATGAAGCGCTCCGGATCACCGGAGAACGGGATCCGGTGGGGATGGCGGATTTTCTCCATCGACGCGGTGTCCGCCTGGCGGCGATCAAGTTGGGAGAACGGGGATGTTACCTGTCCGAGGCCGGCGAACCGCCGGCCGGCCGGCTGATCCCGCCGGTGGCCCCGGCTCGGGTCCTGGATACCACCGGGGCTGGGGATGCCTTTGTCGCCGGCTTCCTGGCCGGTCTCCACCGGGGCCTGGCCCCCGGGGACTGCGCCCTGCTGGGGAACGCGGCCGCAAGCCGCTGCATCGGCTGCCTCGGAGCCCTGGGGGGGCTGCCCACCCTGGAAGGCCTGGTCACGGCCGTCGAGGGATCGGCGGAAAACGGGCGCCCTGCCGCCCGGCGGATCCGGGAGGCATTTCGGAAACCAGGATCCTGAAACGGGGGGAGGAGATCGCCCATGCCCGACCGTCACATCGTCATCGATCGACGCCATCAGTGCGGAGAGGTCCGGATCAACGGGACGTCCTTCCGGTGCACCTTCCGGACGGACTGGGGCTGTCGGCGCTTCGGGGTCCATCCCCGGGACCTGGTGGTGGAAGGCATCGGCCTGCCGCACCTGAAATTCGGGTTCGCCGCACCCTGGGATTGGATCCTGGACCTGGATGCGACGGAGATGGAACGCTGCCTCCTGGTCCGGTCCCAGGGGTACAGGACCCTGGACAACGGCCGCGTTCCGTATATGTGGTCGCGCCGATACCTGTTCGACGATCCGGACATGCTGTACGAGGTCGTCGATGCCTGCCACCTGGAGCGGAAGGAATACGTCATCGCCGGCCCCGCCTACGGGTCGATGGATGTCGATCCGATGCTGGCCCGGGTCGCTTTCCGGGGCGACGGCGTCTCCCTGTGGTGGCAGTTCCGACCCCGGCCCGTGACCGCCTTGTTCGAAGACGCCGGTCGGACCTGGACCTTCGGCTTCGACACCGCCCATGTGGAAGTACTGGTCACCTGGTCGACGGACCCGCACACGGTCCCGCCCGAGTTTGACTGCCTTTCCGGGGAGATCGGCGCCCTGGCGGTCCGGTCCGACGACGGCGCCGTCCGGGTGCTGGACCAGGAGGCGCGGCATCAGTGCCTGGAACCCGGAGACCGGCTGGTCCTGCCGCCGGGGGAGATTGTCGCGACAGGCCTTGCGGAGCGGGACGGGGACCTGGCCCGGTTTCGCCCGGGCCTGTGGGATCTCGCCGTCCGCCGGTGTACGCCGAACCGGGTATCCCTGGGGGCGGCCCGGTTCCTGGCCATGGACCGGCTGCCGGAAAGCGGGCAGTTCCCGGTTTTCAAGCCCTACCTGGTCCGGGGCCTCCGATCCCTGCTGGAGCGCAGGATTTTCAACGTGGTGACGGAGGACGACCCGGCCCAGTCGTATCTATGGGGCGTCCACACCTGGCCCCGCTGCTTGTCCGTCCTGGCGCTGGACGCCTTCGACTTTACGGAACAGGCCTACGGGTACCTGGAATTCCTGATGGACGCCTCCCACCGGTTCCGGCCCCTGGACGGCCTGGACCACCTGTGGGACATCTTCACCATCCTGGGACATCCCTGCGGCGAGGACCGGGCCATCGACGGACATGCGATCAAGCTCTTCGAAGCCGGCAAGTTCTACCTGCGCCATCGGGGGGACCCGTTCGGTACGAAGCTGCTGGCGGAGGGGTACGACACGCTCCGGGACTGGTGCGACTGGATCCTGCGGCATATGGATTCCTCGGGACGGGTCCTGGACGTCACCGAGGCCAACGCCTGGAACCAGGGCTTCGGCGTGTTCACCCAGTCCGCCGCTGCGGCGGGCCTCCGCCTGTTCCTGGCCCTGGCCGACGACGCCGGCCGGCCGGAGG
>JAKPNJ010000012.1 GCA_029548445.1 Bacillota bacterium
TCTGGATAGGCTTGCTTCGCAGTGATATCGCAGAACATCAGGTTTTGTGTTCATTGGGCTAACCTTCGTCGCAATGACGGCTTCGTGTCGGCGCCCTTTCAGTGCGATACCAAGTGACCGCTCGCTCTCACCTTCGTTATAGACTTCAGCGGTATCGAAAAGGAATGTACTTATATCCAGGGCCGTATGCACGACTCGATCGACTTCCGATTGGCTCTGGCTGCCCCAGTACCCTCCTCCACCGAAAGACCAACACCCGATTCCGACCGGATGAACCTGTAGATTGGATGTCCCCAAATTTCGCAATGCGCAATCCATATGTAACTCCCGCCTCGATTGACACCTCATTTTTGCATACTGGTTGTATACTGGTTGTATTTCAGAGTATATTGCTATGAGTGCGAGCAGTCAATACTAGACCCTATCGTACTTGGTAGAGCCAAAACTGGCGGCTCATACGAATGAAGAGGGTCAATCAGAAAGTCTAACAAAGACCTTCCTGCGAACCCTGACAATCAAAAGAGGCCTAACGGAATCCGGTAGGGACCAGACTCACCCCCACACCGCCGCATACCGGGCATACCCGTATCCTTCGCTTTCGACCAGGATCGCGTCTGTCCGGTCGATTCCCCTGACCAGGAGGCAGTGGAGGGCAGCTGGAGAGTCTCCTCTACTGATACAGGCAGTTCCTTACTGTCTCCGCGAAGGCCCGGATGTTATCCGGATGCCCGAAGAAGAAGTGGTCGGAAGGGCTGCAGATATAGCCACCGTCGGGACAGGACCGGAACAGCCGGAGGACCATGTCTCGGACGGTCGAAGGATCACCATTCTCGAATCCGGCATTCTGGTCGAACCCCCCGATGAAGAACAGACGGTCGCCCACCCTGCGACTGGCCTCGGCCAGGTCACAATCACCGCCCATTTCCGGTGGCGTCATGGTTTCGAGGCCGTTCGCCCCGTTTCCAGCCACCAAGTCCAACAGGGGCATAATGCCGCCGCACAGGTGATAGACGACCTTCGTGCCGCGCTGGCGGATCGCCGCGTGCTGGATTCTGTCATAGGGCAAGCAGAACTCGGCATGCATGTCCGGGCTGATGACAGTGCTCGATCCCGCCCCTCCCCCTGTCTCCACCAGGTCCAGCTCGATCCGCTCCGTGTGTTCCAGGACCGAGAGCTTCTTGGCAAGAAGGGACGACAGGACATGGTGGATCCATTCCGGCCGGTCGAAGCAGTCCAGGATGGCGGTTTCCAGGGGATACAGGTAGTTGACGAAGCTTTGCCAGGGGCTGCCCTGCCCGAAATCGAAGACCCCGCCCCGGGTGATGCCGCTGTCGCCGATCCGCTCCCGGGCCGAAAGGACCGGGGTCCAGTCGATGCGATCGGGCAGCGGGACATGCCGGTTCCAGATCTCGAAATCCCGTTCATCCTTGATGGGATGCTCTGTCACCCATACAGTGTAACGATTCAGGCTGTATGCGTCCCGAAGATCCCCCGATGGGGTGCGGATCGTCCTGACGAAATGGTGGTTCCCGTCAGCGTCCACTCCCAAGTCCGTCTGTGTGACATCCCAGTCTGCCAGGTGGCGTTCAAGAAAGACATAATGGGGTTCCACGTAGATGACGGGATCCATGTTGAAATGTGCGTAGGCCTCATAAGCATCTTTGCCACCCAGGTAGGATTCGAGATAGCTTGGCATCCAGCCATGAACCTGGCAGGGGAGCCGATCGGGCTTCCCATTTTCGAGTACGGTCAGGAATCGCTCACGCCCTGTCATCGTCATGGAATCGCTCCTTGTGTTCCGTCCGATCCGCCTGCACCTGACTGGCCAGGGCGGCCAGGGCTAGCCCCTCGATGCGGGCGGCCCGGTCCAGCAGCCAATCCGGTCGCCACCCAAAATACCGGTTCTTGCGGAAATCGTCCCCGATGAACCGAACCGGTGACAGGTCCCCGGTCCAGCGTCCCAGGTCCAGGCAGGCCCTGGCGAACACTGCAGTGAACCAGGCCGTTTCGCGATCATAACCAGGAAGTCCGTCCTCCCGGATTCGGATAAAACGGGACTTCGCCGCATCCGCCATCCGCATGGCTTCCACAAGGAGGGTGCGATCCAGGGTGTTCCCATACAAACACACTGAGCACTGTATCATGACCCCGGTATTGTAGGCAAAGCGGCGCTCGTCCAGGCGACCGTCCACCGTCAGGTGATCGAAGTATAGCCCGTCTGGCGCTTGGAGGGCCGACTTCGTCCAGCCCAGGATCGACAGGGCCTTCTGTTCATACATCGTTTCGCCCGTCTCCATCGCCAGACGCAAAAGAAGCAGGGCCGTCGGGGCGTTGCTGCAGGTATTTTTCATATCCCGGGTCTGTTCGCACCAGTACACCCCGCCGCCCAGTTCGTCAGACAACCCATCCAGCAGGAAGGCGGCGATGTCCCGGGCCCTTGCGAGGGTCCGGGGATCCCCCGAAAGCGTCCAAAGCCGGAGAAAGTCGAGCCCCAGCCAGGCATTGTCGTCGTAAAAGCGCTCGGTCGGTCCCAGCCGTGTCGGCTGGACCTGGTAGGCGGCCGGTGTCCTCGTCTCGTCCCGATAGGTCTCGATTCGATCGAGCAGGTCCGAAAACCCCTGCAAGGAGGATTCGTCACCTGCTGGATCCCGCAGGCGGGTCCAGTCGATATCCGGATCGAGCCGCAGGACGGCGATCCAGGCCGACAGCAAGGCGGACAGGGGCCAGAGGAAGGCCACGGTGGGGTCCCCGGGAATGGGCGGCTGATGTTCCCAAAAATCGCCGGTTTCAGGATCCCGGAACCGAAGGAGCGTCTCCTCCAGGAGGGCCCGGGCGGCCCCGGCCGGATCGTCGATGGCATGCTGGGTCATGTCGGGCGCTCCTTCAATTCTTGATGCCCGCGAAGGCGATGCCCTGGATGAAATATCGCTGAAAGAATGCAAAGACCACGATGACTGGCAGGGAAATAAATAGCGAGGCGGCCATGAGGGCGCCATACTCGGTCTGGTTGTTGAAGGAGAAGGCCTGGAGGGCCATGGTCAGCACCCTCCGGTCGGGATCGTTCAGGATGATGTTGGGCCAGAGGAACGAATTCCAGCCGCTGTGGAATCCGAAGATCGCCAGGGTCGCCAGGGCCGGCTTCACCAGGGGAAGGTAGATTCGGAAGTAGATGACGATCTCGCTGGCTCCCTCGACCCGGGCGGATTCCGCCAGGTCATCGGGCAGCGACAGGTAGAACTGGCGCATGAAGAACACCGCAAAGACCCCGACGCCACCAGGTAGGACCACGCCCCAGATGGAGTTCACAAACCCGATTCCGCCGGTTCCCAGCAGGTCGTTGCCGCCAGCCAGGGGAAAATTCTTGAGGACGAGAAAGGTCGGGATCATGGTGACGACACCAGGGACCATGATGGACGACACCATGAGATTGAACAGGGTTTTGCGTCCCGTGAAGCGCAGCTTCGCGAATCCATACCCCGCCAGGGAGCCAAAAAACAGATTGGTGGCAAGGCCGATCAGGGTGATCTGCAGGGTGTTCAGGAAGTACCGCGCGAACGGGACCATTTGAAACGCCTGGATATAGTGCTCGAAGGTAAGGCGTCCCGGCAGCCACCGGATGGGGATGGCAAAGATGTCGTCGTTCGCCCGAAGCGACGTCAGGACGGACCAGTAAAAGGGCAGGGCCATGATCACCGCGAACACGGACAGGACCAGGATGACCGTGGCTTTACCCGGACGGGAAATCTGCATTATATCCTCCTCGTGGGCGGGTCATACCACGGTCACTTCCCGGTTGAACCGGCGGCTGACCAGCGTAAACAGGAGTATCAGGAAGAAGAGCCCGACGGCCTGTGCCGAGGCATACCCCATGTTCAATTCGGCGAACCCGTTGTTGTAGATCAGGTAGACTGGCGTCAGGGTCGAGTTGGCCGGGCCGCCCTTGGTCAGGACGTAAGCCTGGTCGAAAAGCTGGAACGATCCGATCAGGAGCATCATGGAGATGAAGAACGTGGTCGGGGCCAGCATGGGGAAGGTGATGTACCAGGCGGACCGGATCGGCCCCGCGCCATCCAGGCTTGCGGATTCGTACAGGGATTCCGGGATGTTCTGCAGGCCGGCCAGGTACATGACGATATTGCCGCCGACGCCCGACCATAGGGTCACCATGACGATGGACACCATGGCGGTTCGACTGTGGCTGAGCCAGGCGGGCCCCACGATGCCGAAATAGGAGAGTATCTGGTTGACCAGGCCGTACTCGGGGTTCAGCAGCCACAACCAGACGGTGGAAGCCGCCACGGCGGAGGTCAGGCCGGGCAGGTAGTAGATCGTGCGGAAGGCACGGGCTCCAAAGAGCCGCGTGTTCAGGAGGATGGCCGCGCAGAAGGACAGGAAGATCATTAGCGGCACATACAGCACCACGTAGGAGACGATGTTGGCCAGGGTGGTATGGAAGATCTCGTCCTGGAGCAGGCGCCAGTAATTGTCCAGCCCGATCCAGTCGCTGCGGGTCAGGATGTCGTAGTTCGTAAATCCCAGGTACGCGGCCAGGCCTACCGGAAGCAGGACGAAAACGGCGAAGAACAGCAGGGCGGGACCGACGAAAAGGTAGCCGGTCAGGTTCCTGCGGATGCGGGCCGTTCTGGCGGTGGGGCGGATTATATGGTTCTTCCGCATCGTTCCCATCCCTTTCGGTCCGGACGGATCCCCGGGAAGGGGAGCCGCGAAAGCGGGCTCCCCTTCCGGTTCGGATCAGTCCTGCTTGTAATCGGCCAGGAGCTTATCCCCCTGGGTCTGCATCTTCGCGAGTACTTCGTCGACGCCGATCTTTCCCTCCATGAATGCCTGGAGGTTGGCGCCGATCACTTGGGACTCGAGGCTCGAATACCCCGGATACGGCGGCCTGATTTTCGCATGCTGCATGGCTTCCACGAGATTTCGGAAATTGATGTCGTCTGTAAAGAACGGATCGTCAGTGACGGATTTGTTTCCGGGAACGCTCTTGCTGACCTTCGCCCATTCCAGGGATGTCTCCTTGTCCGCTGTCCACCATTTCATGAAGCGAAACGCCTGTTCCTTGTACTTCGAAGCGGCGGGAATGACCAGGCCGAAGCCGCCGATGAACCCGCCCCGGTCGCCGTTGGGCCCGGCCGGCATGGGAATCAGCTCGAACTCCAGGTCCTCGCCGTAGGTCTTGTATCCCTCGACGGACCACAATCCGCCCCAGGTCATGGCGACCTTGCCCGTGACAAACGCGTCGACGCCCTGGCCCAGGCCGCTTTCAAACCCGATCTTGTATACCTTGTCCACGTTGAGGAGGCGATCCCAATACTCCAGGACCATTTTCCCCGCTGCGGAATTGTAGGCGGTTTTTGTCCCGTCTTCGGTCAGGATGGAGCCGCCCGCCGTCTGGATCCACTGGTTGAACAGCCAGGGGAACCAGGCCATGGTGATCCCCGCGCAGACCAGCTTGTCCCCTTCCCAGACCGTCAGGGCAACGGCGCACTGTTCCAGCTCGTCCCAGGTCCTCGGGGCTTCGAGACCCTTCTCCCGAAACAGCTTCCGGTTGATGAAAATATTCCAGCCGTCCACGGTCAGGGGCAGGCCGTAGAGCTTCCCGTCCGCGGTCAGCTCCCGGATGGCCTCCGGGAAGAACTGGTCCATGTCCACGGCATCCCGGGTCACCAGGTCGTCGATGGGTGCGAATACGTTCTTGGACGCATACATGGCCGTCTGCCAGCGATCCCACAGAATCAGGTCGGGGGTCTGGCCCGTGGCTGTGGCGGTCAGCAGTTTCGTCACCATGTCCCCGGTGACGATGTACGACACCTTGACGCTTGGCTGGGCGGCATGGAACCGGTCCACCATGGAGAGCACCTGCTTTTCCGCGTCCCCGGACCATTCACCCCACATGGTGATTTCCTGGAGAGGTTCGGGTGAGGGGGTCGCGGTGGCTTCGGGAGAGCCGGTCGGCGTCGCGTCCCCGGTTGGGACGGGAGTTGTCCCGCCTCCCGTACAGGAGGCGAGGATCATGGAGAATGCAAGGAGAACCAGGAGGATGGAAACGGACATGGATCGGTGCATGGTCCAGCTCCTTTCGGGTCATCCTCCCGGCCGGACCCCGGCCGGGAGGATGCGGGAGACAGCTCGATTATACTTCGGGCGACGGTTACCTGGCACGGCGGAGAGCGGGAACGGTTCCAACCAGGGCAATGGCGGCCAGGGCCAGTGCAAGGGCCATACCGGGATCCGCCGTGGTCGGATTGGGTTCTTCCACTTCGCCAATGGTCCCGGCGACGAACACGGCATCGGTGGCCTGGCCACCGGGCAGCTTGATGTATCCGTTGGCGAACTGCTGATAGAGATTTCCGCTGATCGTCCGTTCCGGCTCCAGGGGAACGCCCGCCACCGTGAAGGCATTGCCGACCGAGGCGTTCATCCAGGCCACCAGCATGTCGCCCTTGACCACGACGGCGGGTTGGGCGGGAGAGCCCTTGATGATGTAGCAGAGTTTCAGGTCCCATCCGAAGGGATCGGCCGTGTTGTCGCCGCCGACGAAGGTCTGGGCCATAACCTGTGTCCCGTCCCACAGCTTCACGGAGTCATGGGGATACCCGGGATTGTACCCCTCCTTCTGCAGTCGGTCATATTCGGCCCGGAAGGCGGCCAGTGTCGCGGCCTTTTCCGTATTCCAGTCTCCGGTTTCTGGATAGGTCGCATCCCCGCGGCCCGGGAAATGCTCCAGGACCTCGATCTCGTCGCCTGTGATCTTGATTGTGCTCTTGGAGAAGACCTGGTAGCCACTGTCTTTGTATTGGAAGGAATTCGAGACGGGAAACCCTACGGAGTCGAAGTGGTTGTTGTAGGACCAGGCATTGAGGTACGCGTCCTTCAGGGTAAAGGCCCTGGCGGCAGGGGCGCTCAGCATGATGAACCCCGTCTGGGCCCAGCCCCAGGGACTGCCGGACTGGTCCCCTCCTGTAAACATCTGGCGGGCAACCACCTGGTTCCATTCCTGGATCGCGTCATAGACCAGGCCCATGTCGAATCCGGACGCGACCTGACGATCGTACTCGGCGATGAAGGCATCCCGGATGGCGTTCTGGTCGGCACCCGCCCAATCGGCGGGCAGCCCGTCTTCATTGATGTCCCCGACCTGGATGGTTTCGGTTTCGGCCAGCACCACACCGGCGAAGACGGCCAGGGAGAAAATGGACATCAGCATCAGGACCAGGATCTTCTTGAACATGATGAACCCTCCTCTTTCCTTTTCGTTTCGGTTTCCTGGGTTTCTGCGTTCCTGTGGTTCAGCGGTCCGGATCTCGTGGACTGTGGGTGGGGTATCGGCTTGTCTATATACAGAACCTCCGGATATCCGGCAGGGTTCGACCGACTGTCAGTTCCCGGCGTCCAGCGACGCCAGGATGGCGAAGGCTTCCCCGGTGGAGGCCTGGTCGAGAAGATA
>JAKPNJ010000018.1 GCA_029548445.1 Bacillota bacterium
CCGGACGGGAGATGGGCGTGGTCACCGGCGCCCCATGAAGCCGCACCGGATCGGAGCCTGCCAGGTCGGCCACCTGCAGGAACGCCTCGGCCAGGGCGTCCAGGGATTCCCGGGTCTCGGTCTCAGTCGGCTCCACCATCATGGCCTCCCGGACGATCAGGGGAAAGTAGACCGTCGGCGGGTGGAAACCGGCGTCAATGAGCCCCTTGGCCAGGTCCAGGGTCGAAGCGCCCTGGTTCTTCTGCCGGAGGCCGGTCAGGACGAACTCGTGCAGCACGGGGGCATCCACCGCCAGGTCGTAGCGGGACCGCAGCCGGGCCAGCAGGTAATTGGCATGGACCACCGCCGCCTCGGACACCTCCCGGAGTCCCTCGGCCCCCAGCCGCCGGATGTAGGCGTAGGCCCGGACCAGCACGCCGAAATTCCCGTGGAAGGTCCGGATCGGTCCGATGGAGTCCGGCAGGTCCCTCCGGAAGGCATACCGGGGGCTCTCGCCGTCGACGATCCGGTCGATCCGCGGGACGGGCAGGAAACGGACCAGCGGGGCGGTCACCCCCACGGGACCGGCACCGGGACCGCCGCCTCCATGGGGCGTCGAGAAGGTTTTGTGGAGATTCAGGTGGACGATGTCGAATCCCATGTCGCCGGGGCGGCAGCGCCCCAGGACGGCGTTGGCGTTGGCCCCGTCGTAGTACAGCAGCCCGCCGGCCCGGTGGACCCGGTCTGCGATGGCCAGGATGTCGGACTCAAAGAGGCCCAGGGTGTTGGGATTCGTCAGCATGAGCCCCGCCGTATCGGGGCCCAGGGCCTCGTCCAGGGACGCGAGGTCCACGGTGCCCCGGTCGCCGGACCGGATTTCCCGGACCCGGAAGCCCGCCACGGACGCGGACGCCGGGTTGGTCCCGTGGGCGGAGTCGGGGACGATGATGGTGGATCGGTGTCCTTCCCCCCGGTGGGCCAAGGCGGCCCGGAGGATCATGAGGCCGGTCAGCTCGCCGTGGGCACCGGCGGCGGGCAGGAGCGCAAAGCCATCCAGGCCGCAGATTGCGCAGAGGGCGTCCTCCAGCTCGGCCATGAGCTGCAGGGCCCCCTGGACCGTCGATTCGTCCTGATAGGGGTGGAGTCCCGAGAAACCGGGCCAGGCGGCGATGTCTTCGTTGACCCGGGGGTTGTGTTTCATGGTGCAGGAGCCCAGGGGGTACGGTCCGTCGTCGACCCCGTAGTTCAGGCTGGCCAGGCGCGCGTAATGGCGCACCGTCTCCACTTCCGACAGCTCCGGCAGGGGCGGTGGTTCGGTCCGCAGGGAATCGGGGCCCAGGATGTCGGCCAGGGGGGTGCCATCCTCCATGGGCGACAGGAGCCGGGGTGACCGGCCCGGGGCGCCCTGCTCGAACAGCAGGGGAACGGCGTCGGGCATCCGGCCGGTCATGACGCATCCCCTCCTTCCGCCATGTCCGCGAACCGGACCACATGCCGGACCAGGGCATCGAGCTCCTCCGGAGTCCGCTTTTCCGTGACCGCCAGCAGCCACAGGCCCGACAGGGCCGGGTCCAGGGTGCCCGCATCCAGGCCCCCCAGGATGCCCGCTCCCAGCAGGAAGCGGTTCAGGCCGGGAATTCCGCCCTGCTCCCGGATCCGGGCACCGGGAGACAGGGCGAATTCCCGGAAGAATGGCCGGTCCGGTTCCGGCCGGAAGAGTTCCGTAGCCAGGAGGTCCCGGCGCAGCCGGGCGGCTTTCCGGGCACAGTCGGCGGCCATGTCCGAAAGCCCCTGCCGTCCCAGGAGCGACAGGTGGATGGCGGCGGCCACCGCGCACAGGGAATGGTTGCTGCAGATGTTGGACGTGGCCTTGTCCCGTCGGATATGCTGCTCCCGGGCCTGGAGGGTCAGGACATAACAGCGGCGGCCTTCCCGGTCCACGGTCTCGCCGACGATGCGTCCCGGCATCCGCCGGAGCAGGGATTCCCGGACGGCCATGTAACCGGCCTGGGGACCCCCGAAGGAGAGGCCGCCGCCGAAGGGCTGCATCTCCCCGACCGCGATGTCGAAGCCGCAGGCACCGGGGGGTTCGACCAGGGCCAGGCTGACCGGATCGCAGGCGGCGGCGGCCAGGCCGCCAAGGTCATGGGCCCGGTCGGCCAGCGGCCGCAGGGGGTGGAGCCGTCCAAGGAAGTCGGGGTTCTGGACCAGGATGGCCGCCGGCAGCGACTCGTCGGGAGACCCCCGGGTTCCCAGGGGATCGTCGTCCTCCAGGGTCCGGACAGACAGGCCGGCCTGGCGGGCATAGGCGGCCAGGACCCCCCGGATGGCCGGATGGACACCCCGGGCGACCCACACGGCGCGCCGGTCCGTGTGGCGGACCGCAAGGGCTGCCGCCTCGGCGGCGGCCGTGGCGGCATCGTACATGGACGCATTGGCCACCGGCAGGCCGGTCAGCATCGACACCAGGGTCTGGAACTCGAAAATGGCCTGAAGGGTGCCCTGGCTGATCTCCGGCTGGTAGGGCGTATAGCTCGTGAAGAACTCCGGTCGGGCCAGCAGGCGGGACACGGCGGCGGGCACGTAGTGGTCATAGCATCCCGCGCCGAGGAAACAGGACAGGGAGGTCGCCGGCCGGTTCCGTTCCGACAGGGACCGCAGGGCCCGGACCAGGTCCGCTTCCGAAAGGGGCGGCGGCAGGCCCGGCAGGTCTTCGATCCGGATGGACTCGGGAATCGGGTCGAAAAGGGCTTCTGCGGAAGGAAGTCCCATGTCGGACAGCATCCGGTCCCGTTCCGCCTTCGTGGTGGCGACATAACCGGACACGGCTCAGGCCTCCCCGAGGAACCGGGCGTAGGCGGCGGCGTCCATGAGCGCCCGGAGCTCGGCGGGATCCGACAGAACCAGCGCCACAATCCAGCTGCCATAGGGATCCTGGTTGATCCGCTCCGGTGCGGCATCCAGGGCCTCGTTCCGCTCGGTCACCGTCCCCGAGACCGGGGCGAACACATCGGAGGCGGCCTTCACCGACTCCACGGTCCCCAGGGGGTCCCCCGCCTTCACGGCCTTCCCCGGCGCCAGGCCTTCCACGAAGACCAGGTCGCCCAGCTCACACTGGGCGTGGTCGCTGATGCCGACATACGCCCGGTCGCCCTCGACCCGGACCCATTCATGGGATGTATTGTAGAGAAGACCTTCCTGGATATGGGACATGAGGCGCCTCCTTTATGGGTGGAATGCCGTGGCCTGGGCCAGGGAGCGTCGGTAGAAGGGCAGGGAGACGGGGTAAGCCGGTTCGTCCCTGTCCCGGATCCGGATGGAGAAGCCGGCAGCCGCGATGACCGATGCATCCGGCGGCGGCGAGGCGGCGTTGTGCAAGTCCAGGGAACGGGCCAGGGCCCGGGGCACCAGGGCCATGGCGAGCCCCCGGGAAAAGGAGGGGGCGAACAGGCCGGAGGTCACGTGACCCACCGGCTCGCCCCGGTGCAGCACGGGGCAGCCGGCCCTTGGGATGGCACGACCCGGGCAGGCGAACCCCACCAGGGCCCTGGCCGGGGGGCGGGCGAGGGCGGCGATTCCCGGGCAATCCTCCTTGCCGCGGGTACCCGGCGGGGCCACGAACCGGTCCAGGCCGGCTTCCAGGGGGGTGATGGCGGCATCGAGCTCATGGCCATACAGCGGCAGTCCGGCCTCGAACCGGAGGGAATCCCGGGCGCCGAGGCCCGCCGGCACGGCACCGGCCTCCAGGAAAAGCTGCCACAGCCAGGGAGCGTCCTCCGGCGACAGGTACACCTCGAAGCCGTCCTCCCCGGTATAGCCGGTCCGGGAAACCAGCATGGGCCGGATCCGCCGGCCCTCCTGGAGAAAGGCGGAAGTCCACCGGTAGGATCCCAGGGCCAGGGCCCGCCCCGCGGCCTCGGGTCCCCGGACCGGATCCGTCCGGCCGAAGACACGGGACAGGCAGTCCGCAGCGGCAGGACCCTGGAGGGCCAGCTGGGCGATGTCGTCGGACCGGTCCGTCACCCGGACTCTGCGGGGTGCCCGGGACCGGATCCAATCCAGGTCCTTGGCCCGGTTTGCGGCGTTGACAACGAGAAGGACGCGGGCCGGGGCGGGTCCGCCCCGATCCGTGTCCGAAGCCAGCCATTCCGGGGCCAGGTAGACCAGGAGATCGTCCACCGTGCCGCCGTCCTCCTGCAGCATGGGGGAGTACAGGGCGCGATCCATGGAAATCCGGGGAATGTCCCGGGCCAGGAGATCCTGCAGACATTCCATCAGGACATCCCAGGGACCCTCCAGCAGGATCTCGCCCATATGGGACACGTCGAAAAGGCCGGTCCCGGTCCGGACGGCCCGGTGCTCCTGGAGGATGCCCTGGTAGTGGACCGGGAGGGCATATCCCGCGTAGTCGACCATCCGGCCTCCCGCCGCGAGATGGGATTCGTACAGGGGAGTGCGACAAAGGGAACCGGCTTCCGTGTCCATGAACCGCTCCTCCCGATTCGCCGGATGCAAAAAGGACGACAGGCAACCTGTCGTCCTACCCCTGTTCCGGACCTGAGAGATTCCGCGACGGGAACGCCGCGTTGCTCCTTCGGTGCCTCCGATCGGCGGAGGCTCTTCAGGGGACGGTCCGGATGCGGTCCCTGCTGCCTGAAAGATTCTCCGGGCGGCCGACGTTCCGCACCGGGCTTGCCCCTTCGGCGTCCGGCCCCATCATCGGAACCGGAACTCTCCCGCATCCTTCCCCGCTGATTCACTTGTCGGTTTTATTGTACAACAAGCCGGGAGCGGAGGCCATCCCCCGGCGGCCGGATTCCTTGAAATGGCCGCCGCGAGCGATTATAGTGGACACAGCGAGGAAAGGGGGATCGATCCATGACGCAAGGCGCGGCCGTGGTCGCCCTCTTCGGAATTTATCTCATGCTGGGAGTCTTCTATGTTCGGCTGGACGGACTCAACGGGTGGGTCCGGTCCCTGGTTCGCCGCATCCGGTCCAGGCGGCTGCGCACTGCCATGATCTTCACCCACCGGTACTACGACATCGGGGGCGCCTTCGTCCAGATCTCCCTGGTGACGCTGCTCCTGGGCTTGCTGTGGGACGACTGGCGCCGGGGGCTCGTCCTGCCCGCGGCCCTGTTCGGCCAGACCTTTATCGTCCACATGACCAAGACCATGTCCGGCCGGGCCCGGCCCCCCCACGAGACCGCCCATGTGCTCATGCGGTCCGGCTCCTACCCCAGCGGCCATACCGCCGCCAGCACGACCATCGCGTTGCTGGTTCCCACCCTGCTGTCTCCCTACCTGCCCGCCGCCGCCATCGCCGCCATCGCCGCCTACCTGTGGTTCATGGCCCTGGCGACGGCCTTCGGGCGGCTGTATCTCGACATGCACTGGATGTCGGACCTGCTGGGCGGATGGATCCTGTCGATGGTCATCTTCCTCCTGGCGGTCCTGTGGCTCTCCGGCGCGTTCCAGGGGGACCTGTCGCCGGCGGCGGCGGTCCTGCCCGCCCCGTCCTTGCCATGAGGCGATCCCGGAGCGAACCAGGGCTAGGGGGTGTCCCCCGATGCGCCTTCGGAACCGGACGGCGCCCAGCGGTCGATCCGGACCTTGGCCGGATCAAACCGGTCGGAGGGCGGTTTCCGTTCGGCCGGAACGCCAACGGATACCAGGCAGAACGGAACGAACCCCTCCGGAATCGAGAGGATCCGGCGGACATCCGCCTCCCTGGCCGGGTAGGGATGGACCCCGATCCAGACGGCCCCCAGGCCCTGGGCATGGGCGGCCAGCAGCAGGTTCTCCGTCGCTGCGGCACAATCCTGGGGCCAGTAACCGCCGAAGCAGGTTTCCGCCGCCAGGTCCCCGCAGACACAAACGGCCAGGGCGGCCTGCCGGAGCATGCGGGCATACGGGTGGGCGTCGGCCAGGGCGTCCAGGAGGGCCCGGTCCCGGACGACCACGAATCGCCAGGGCTGCTGGTTGCAGGCCGACGGGGCGGCCATGGCTGCCCTCAGCATGCGTTCCACCGCGTCGTCGGAAACCGGTGCGTCCGGCTTGTACTTCCGGATGCTGCGGCGGGACAGGACGATGTCCATCCAATTCGTCATGGCGGATCCTCCTTCGCCCGGACCCCTTTCGCCGGCGTCCGGCACCCGGGGCTCGGCTTCACCCTGCAGTCCGGCCGAAGCCGGCAATTTGGCCGAAGCCGACAGTCCGGCCGGCACCGGTGGACCTGTTCTTTCCAGTATAGCATGGCCTGCCGGCGGGACACCGCCAGGCCGGCGGCGCCCATCGCCGCAGGCGGCCGGCCATGAGGCTCGTGCTGCCGGTCCTGTTCGGCCTCGAGTCCGTGACCGCGGCCGAATGCAAGGCCCTGGGCCTGGGGAACGGGATGCCCCTGGTCCGGGACGGGCGGGTCCTGGTGGATGTGGGCCCGCTGGGACAATGCGGGCTTCCGGTGGCCCGGGCCAACCTCTTCCTTCGGACGGCGGAACGGGTTCTCCTGGAAGGCGACGAATTCCCCGCCCCGGATTTCGACGCGCTGTTCGACCGAACGGCCGCGATTCCCTGGGAGTTGCTCCTGCCCGACGGCGTCGTCGTCCATGTGCGGGGCAGCAGCCGGACCTCCCGCCTGTCCAGCGTGCCCGCCTGCCAGTCCATCGTCCGGAAGGCCGTGGCGAAGCGGCTCGCCGCCGGCGGCCGGGCCCGGGATCCGGAAACCGGGCTTGTCCTGGAAGATCCGGCAAGAGGGACCGCCCGGATCTCCTTCCACCTGGCCGACGATCGGGCGTCCCTCTGTCTCGATACCAGCGGAGAACCCCTCCACAAGCGGGGAATTCGGCCGGAAAGCGTCGACGCCCCGCTGCGGGAGACCCTGGCTGCGGGCCTGGTCCTCCTGTCCCGATGGCAGCCCGACACGGGAGAGGCCCTGGTAGACCCGTTCTGCGGCTCCGGCACCCTGCTGGTCGAGGCGGCCCGGATGGCCCTGGGTATCGCGCCGGGTATCGGCCGCGGCTTTTTCGGCGAAACCCTGCCCTTTGTCGGGACGGCATTCGCGGACGCCCGACGGGAGGCGGAACGGGAGGCGGCACGCCAGGAAGACCGCCTGCGGGCGCTGGGGCGTGAAGGTCCGCTGCCACTTTTTGGGTCGGATGTGGATCCGGACGCCTTGCGGGCGACCCGGGACAATGCCGCCCGGGCCGGGGTGCCCGGCCGGATCCGGCTGCGGCAGGCAGACGCCCGGGTCCTGACCCCCGCCGGCCTCATGAAGGATACGGGCACCGAGTCCCTGCTGATCCTGACCAATCCGCCTTACGGGGAGCGCCTCCTGGACCGGGCCGCCGCCCGGTCCCTGTACGAGGCCCTGGGGCGATCGTTCCTGCAGGGGGGACGGCCGCCGCCCGGGGTCCGGATGGGGATCCTGGCGCCGGCGGACGGCTTCGAGGACGCGGTGGGCGCGGCCGCCTTCCGGCGGCGCAAGCTCTACAACGGCATGATACAATGCTACCTGTACCAATTCCAGGGGAGGGGACATCCATGAAAGCCATCATCCTGGCAGCCGGCTACGCGACACGGCTGTACCCGTTGACCCAAAATCGGCCGAAAGGGCTGCTGCCCATCGCCGGTCGCCCCATCATGGACTGGATCGCCGACGAGATCGACACCCTGGACGAGGTCGACGAGACCATCGTCGTCAGCAACCATCGCTTCATCCGGTCGTTCCAGGCCTTCGCCCGGTCCAGGGTCCGCCAGGGCGGCCGACCGGTCCGGGTCCTGGACGACGGGTCCATGGACGATTCGGACAAACTGGGCGCCATCGGGGACATCCGCTTCACCCTGGAGTCCCTGGCCATTGACGACGACGTGGTGATCATCGCCGGCGACAATCTCTTTACCTATGCCCTCAAGGACGCCGCGGACTTCTTTCGACGGCACGGGGACGACACGATCCTCGTGAAGCGGGTCGATTCCGTCGACGACCTGCGTCGCATGGCCAATGTGGAATTTACATCCGACGGCATCGTGACGGCCATGGTCGAGAAACCGCCGGAGCCCCGGTCGCCCTATGCCGCCTTCGCCACCTACTTCTATCGCCGGGATACCCTGCCCCTGGTCCGGCAGTATCTGGAGGAGGGCAACAAGCCCGACGCCCCCGGCCACTTCCCCGCCTGGCTGTTTCGGCGCAAGACGGTCCGGGCCTTTGTCTTCGACGGCGAATGCTTCGATATCGGCACGCCGGAAGCCTATCGTCAGGTCCAATCCCTGTTCTCCCCCGACCGTCCGCCGGTGGCGGACAGCCACAGGCAGGCGACCCGCCTGGAAATCGACATCGGCAAGGGCTGACAGGGGTTTCAGGGAAGCCGGCGAACGCCCGTTCGTTTTCTCCCCCAGCGGATGCAGACTCCCGCGATTCCATGAAAACAGGCCTTCGGGGAGGAGAAAACCCCGAAGGCCTTGTCGCGCATATATCCACAGACTTATCCACATCTTCCACAGGCCCGGGGCCCGCGTTTTTCACAGATCCAGGATCGGGAACGGGGACAGGGGAGCCTGGGGAAAGGGGATTCCCAGGAGAGCCGCCAGGGTGGGCGCCGCCTGGCGCAGGTCGCCGCCCGGAACCCGGACGCCGGGTCGGACCCCGGGCCCTTCGGCACAAAAAACCGTCGTGTATCCCGGAATCCCCGGATCGTATCCATGGGTTCCGCCGACCGTTTCGTCGGCCGGCGCGAAGGCCGCCCCGGGCCGGGCCATGACCAGGAAAGGAAACCCGTCCCCCGGCTGGCCCGTCGATTCCCTGGCCATTTCGTCGGGGCCGAGGACACGGGCCGCCTGGGGCAGGGACTCCAGGTATCGCCGCCACTCGGCGTCCTCCCTGGGCCCCACGTAGGCGCAGCCGCCGTCCATCAGGACCCGGGGGGGATCCGACGGGAATCGTGCCCGAAGGCATGCCGAAAGGTCCAGCCGGTCGGTTGCGGGGAGTTGGGCATGGTCCCCCAGGACCACCAGCCGAATCCCGCCGGGACCGTGGGTTTCCCGGAGGGCATCCCGGATCCGGCCGATCCGGCGGTCCATCCGGACCAGCCCGTCCCCGATGCCGGGATCGTCGGGTCCCCGGCCATGCTGGAAATCGTCCAGATCCACCAGGTGCAGCAGGAGCAGGTCCACCCGCCGGCGCCGCAGCAGGTCGCAGGCCAGCGCCGTAATGTAGTCATCCAGCTCCGGCTGGCGGGATCCCCGCCGGATTCGCCCGAAGCGCCATTCGGCCCGGAGTACCAGCCCCGGGGATCCGTTGCGCAGGACGAGCCAAACCTGGTTCTCTCCACGGGCGGGGTCCGCCATGATCTCGGGAAAGACGGCGGACAGCCGGGCACCGGCCAGGCCGGGCCAGAGCAGGGCGCCCACCCGGCAACCGGCCCGCTGGGCCGCATCGGCCACGGTATCGCCCCGGATGCGGCTCCGATGCCAGTTCCAGTCCCAGGGGCCCGCGCCCGGGGAGTGGAGGAGATTGTCGACGACACCATGATCCCGGGGCGAAAGGCCGGTCAGCAGGGTGGCATGGGCCGGATAGGTCAGGGACGGCAGGACCGACACGACATCCTCCACGGTGGCGCCGTTCGCCTCCATCGCCGCCAGGGCGGGCAGTTGGCGCAACCGTTGGAACAGCGGCATGCCGAGTCCGTCCACGGAGACCACCACAAGGGGAGATCCCCTTCGGCGGCATCGTCGAGGGCACCCGGGTGTCCTGTTCCGCAGCATGCACGATGCTCCTTTCCCCGATCCGCGGTACAATGGACGGGAATAAGTCCAGCATGCATGTCCCCGCTCCCTTTCGTCAAGGTCACAAGGGCGGCGGGCAAAGGAGGTTGGCCATGCGAACGGCAGTGGTTCGCGGTTTCGCCCCGGAATACGAATGGCGGACAATCCCCGACCTGCGGGACCTGGTAACCCACAGCGCCGCGACATGGCCCGACCGGACCGCGTTCCTTGCCAGGCGGAATCCTGCCGAACCGCCGGAGCCCATTTCCTATCCGCGCTTCCAGCGGGACCTGGAGGCCCTGGGCTCCGCCCTGGTCCGCATCCTGGGCCTTGGAGGGGACTTCATCGCCATCACCGGGGAGAACCGCTACGAATGGCTGCTCTCCTACCTGGCCGCCGCCTGCGGCGCCGGAGTGGCCGTTCCCCTGGACAGGGAACTGCCGCCCCATGAGGCCGTCATGCTCCTGCAGCGCTGTCGGGCCTCGGTTGTCGTATACTCCGGCCGGCTTGCGGCGACGATGGAATCCATCCGGGACCAGGCGCCGACGGTCCGGTTCTGGATCGACATGGACGCGGAGGCGGACGCTCCCGGCGGACGGGTCCGTTCCTTCCGGCGGCTGTTGGAGGCGGGGAGGGCCCTGGCGGACGGGAGGGAAGCGCTTTCGGCCGAAGAGAAGGTCCTGCCGGCGATGGAGGATGTCCCCTTCCTGAAACGGCCCCTTGATCCGGAGTCCCTGGCCATCCTGCTGTTCACGTCCGGCACCACCTCGACGGCCAAGGGCGTCATGCTGTCCCACCGCAACCTGTGCACCGACATCTCCATGATCCAGGGGGCCATCTTTTTCAACCAGGACGATGTCATCCTGTCGATCCTGCCCATCCACCATACCTATGAGTGCACGATGCTGCTCAGCATCCTCTCGAAGGGGGGGACGGTGGCGTTTTGCGACGGCTTGCGCCATATCGCGAAAAACCTCCGCGAGTATCGTCCGCAGTGCCTGACCCTGGTGCCCCTGGTGGTGGAAAACCTGTACAGGAAAATCCAGGAAGGCATCCAGGGCAGCCCCGTGTCCCGGACCCTGGTCCCCCTGCTCGTACAGATCGGGCGTTTTTTCGACCGGTTGGGCCTGGATGTCCGGCCAATCCTGTTCTCGAAAATCCATGCCGTGGTGGGGGGACGCCATCGGGTCATGGTGGTGGGCGCCGCCGCCCTGGATCCGGACCTCTGGCAGGCCATGACCGATTTCGGGTTCAGGATCCGCCAGGGATACGGCATGACCGAGGCATCGCCGGTCATCGCCACGGAGCGGGACCTGACCTTCCGAAAGGGGACTGTGGGCCCCCTGGTGCCCGGCATGGAAGGATGCATTGACGACCCGGATCCTGTTGCCGGCATCGGGGAAATCATGGTGCGGGGACCGAATATCATGATGGGGTACTTCGGCGACGAGGAGGCGACCCGGGAGGCGCTGCAGGACGGATGGCTCCGCACCGGCGACCTGGGCCGATTCGACGCCGATGGATTCCTCTCCATCACCGGCCGGAAGAAAAACGTCATCGTCCTGAACAACGGAAAGAAGGTGTTTCCGGAAGAGCTCGAGGCCCTGCTGGCGAGAAGTCCCCTGGTCCTGGAGTGCATGGTCTACGGGGAGACGGTGGCGACGACGGGGAGCGACGGCGCAGTCGTCGGCGCCGGCAGCGAGGTGCGGGTGAAGGCCTCGGTGTTCCCGGACATGAAGGCGGTCCAGGCAGCCCTGGGCAGGGAAGCGGTTCCCGGGGACGAGGACATCCGAAAGCTCCTCCGGGAGGAAATCCGGAAAGTCAATGGACAGGTGCCGGGCTACAAGCGGATCGAGGAATTGGACCTCCGCGACACGGAATTCGAAAAAACCACGACCAGGAAAATTAAGCGGCACGCCAATATGGCTTAAGGCGTGCCGCACCGCACAAGCGATATGCCTGCATATCGCCGTGCGGACCCCGGGCGAACATGGCTTAACGCGTGCCGCTGGCTTATCGCGTGCTGCGGGCATCACACGTGCCGCTGGCATTTTGAATGCTGTGGGCCTGGAGCACGTCGCGGGGGTATGGGTGCCGCTGGCTTAACGCGTGCCGCTGGCTTAAGGCGTGCCGCAGGCGTATGGAATGCTGCGAGCCTCAAGCACGTTGCGGGGTCATGGGT
>JAKPNJ010000032.1 GCA_029548445.1 Bacillota bacterium
CATGGACCAGTTCAAGTGGGGCGGCAAGTATTACGGCGTCTCCGCCCGGGACAGCAGCGACATGTATGTGATGTTCTACAATGCCACGATGTTCAAGAACCAGGGCCGGGTCACCCCGCGCACCCTGTGGAGGAACAAGAACTGGAACTGGGACACCTTCCTCGATGCGGCCAAGGCCATGACCTCGAGCCATGATCCCACGGATCCCCAGAAGGTCTATGGCTTCGAGACACCGAAGAACGCCTGCTTCATGTGGTCGACGGGAACCGACTTCGCGAGCTACACCAATGATCCGAAGAATCCCATCGTCCAGAACCTGACGAACCCCAATGTCCTCAAGGGATGGCAGCTCCTGGTGGACCTGCGGAACAAGTACAAGTATGCCAGCGGCGGCTCCGACGTCACCCTGTTCACCAGCGGCAAGTGCGCCATGTATGCGGAAGGCAGCTGGATGATGGGCCCCGGCGAGGCGAACCCGCTGAACGCCATGACGGACGAATGGGACGCCGTTCCGTTCCCCAGCCCCAAGGGGCAGGAGCCCAGGCTGGCGGTTTCCGGCAAGGTCTGGTGCATCCCGATCCACTCCAAGAACCAGCTGGCGGCCTACTATTTCTTCCGGTATTTCCTCGATTCGGAGAACGGAACCGGCGAGCCCATGAGCAAGGAACTGCAGCAGGTGTTCGACGCCATGCTGGACATGAAGAAGACCTCCGACGTGACCCAGGGCCTGATGCCCGCCAATGACTACTGGACCCTCTGGTCCGACATCATATACTCGGCCGATATCAAGTCGACCCTGGATTCCTGGGTGCCCAAGCTGGAAGCCATCATCGAGCAGGTGATCAACGAAATCCCCAAGCCGGATTGATCCGGACACCCGGATCCCCTTTTCTGTCGGAGATCAACCACCATCTGCATGGGAGGGAATCGAATGGACACTCAAAAAGGATCCCATTGGAAAAGGCTCATCCTCGCCGGCCTGGTTGCGGTCCTGCTCGTTGCCATCCCCCTGTCGATTGCGGGAACGAACAGCGAACCGCCGGCCTACGCCAACGCCTATGAACGGGTCATGGCGGAGGATGGCTTCATCTACGGCATCAAGGTGCCGTGGGCTGACGGCAACCTGTATGCCTGCGACATCGGGGCCGGACAGCTTCCCTGGAACAACAAGGCCCAATTTTCCCTGACGAAGTGGACCGAAATCCTGACCAACTGCAAGGCCATCGGGTTCAACTGCGTCAGCATCTGGCTCTTCGAGCAGGCGGAAGGCCTGGTGGTCAACGAGGCAGGCGAGGTCATGGGGGTCCAGGAAGAATTCATGACGAACCTGGAAATCCTGCTGGACCTGGCCACCTCCATGGACATCAACCTGATGGTCACCTTCCAGCCCCACCTGAGCTTCGCCATGTACAGCTATTCCCCTGAGTATTACACGCGGTTCACCCAATGGGCCTTTGATCCCCTCATCCGGCAGCAGTACCTGGACCGGGTCGTCGATCCGATCTGTGCCCTGCTGGAAAACTACCGGGATCATGTGGTCGCCGTTGACGTCTATGCGGAGCCCGAGGGGGACGTGGCGGGCCGGCTGGGCAATGTCTACCAGCCGTACGGCACCACCTGGGAGAACATGGCCGACCATATCCGGGCCGTGGGGGCTAAAGTCAGGGAGGCCCTGCCCGGCATCCCGGTGGTCGCCTGCTCGGGATGGCAGGGATTCGAGAACCTGCGCCGGGGTCTCTACAATGAGCTCGGGCTGGATCTCATCGGCATGGACATTTACAACGATTATGGGGATGTCCGGTACGACACGACCAATACGAAAAAGTACGAGTCCCTCAAGGACCTGCGGCTGACCAAGCCGGCCATCGTGTCCGAATTCGGCGCCATATCCAGCAAGAACTGGTCCGACTTCTTCCAGACCCAGACCACCCTGGGGATGTACGAGAGCGCCAGGGAAGCCGGGTATGTCGGCGCCTTCTACTGGATGTACGGGTATCCGTCTTCCTCGGAGAGCCTGACCCTGGTGGGTCCGTCCGGCAACTTCCGGCCGGTGGTCGGCGGCATCCGGATGATGATCAGCCAGAACCAGAAGGACCGCAGCGGCGACACGAGCCTCCTCGACCAGCCGGCCATGCTCTATAACACCGATGTCCTGAACATCCGCTGGCTGGGTTCCAGGAATGTCGACCACTATCGCGTCGAGCGCACGGAGGACATGACAAACTGGACCATCATCGCCGACAACCTGGATCCGACCACCGTCGATCCGGGCACGTATCTTTGCACCTACCAGGACCAGTCCGCAGTCCCGAAGGTCGAATACCACTACCGGGTCACGGCGGTGGATTTCGATGGCGGCACCAAGACCTCGGAGCCCTCCGCCGGCCTCATCATGAAGAAGCTGTTCTGCACACCCGAAGAGAACGCCGTCGGCGATCCGGGCTTCGAATCCGGCGTGATGCCGGTGACCTCCGGGGATGTCCCGGGCCAGTTCGTGGTGTACGGATCGGCGGCCGATTCCGGCCAGTGGGGCCTCACGACCGAAGGGGTCCACGAAGGGAATTACGCCCTGTATGTCCACGGCAGCGGCTCCTGGGCCCTGGGCATGTACGAGGTCTATGACCTGAAGCCCAACACGGAGTACACCTTCACCATGTGGGTCAAGGCCAGTTCCTCCGGCAGCGACAACAGCGCCTGGGGCGTGCTCGAAAACTGGTCCTGGAACCTGATGCCCATCCAGCACTTCATCTATGACGGCGAGTGGCGCTATTACACAATCGACTTCCGCACCGGCGCTGCCGGCAACAACTACCGGTTCTACTTCGGCGACGGCGGCGGCGACTTCCTCTTTGACGACATGTACTGCTTCGAGAAATAGGAACATCGGTAGAAGGAGGTAGGATTATGAAAACGGACAAGTCCATCAAACGGCGTCTGTATCGGACACTCAGGATCCTTTTATCGATCGCGTTCCTTCTGAATGTCGTCCTGATCGGGGCCGTCGTCAATGCCAAGTACTATGGGATCCCGGCCGGGGACCTGTCGGCCTGCGTTCCCACGATCACGACGGACGGCAGCGTCTGCGCACCGGCGGACAACCTGTGGCCGGATTACAGCTTCGAGGAAGACAGCTCCTTCTGGGCGGCGTTCGCCGCCCAGAGCACGGAGCTGTCCATCAGCACCGACCGCGCCTACCAGGGGTCCAAGAGCCTGAAATACAGCGACCCGGCGGACTGGGGCTCCTGGCATTACGCAGAGACCCATGTGACCGTCCAGCCAAACACAAACTATACGTTTGGCTGCTGGGTCCTGGCCGAGGACAAGATCCAGAACGGATATTTCCAGGTTGAGGACGGCAATCCGGGCGGACGGAAGAAGATCGCCATGTTTCAGCCGGATGCCCTGGGCACATGGCAGCATTTCTCCTTTACGTTCCAGAATCTCGATTACACAACGGTTTCCCTGAGCATGTACGCCGGCGGCGGCACCATGTACCTGGACAACATCTATCTCTTCGAAACATCGAAGATGGTTCCGAACATGAGCGTTTTCAGCGACACCCCGGAAAAGCCCAACTGCGCCCCGGAGGACAACCTCCTGGCGAACCCCGGGTTCGAGCTGGATGACAGTTCCTGGAACGGCTGGATCTCCCCGTCGGCCGGCAAGATCACCTTCACCGACGAGATGGCCCGGTCCGGGTCCCGCAGCCTGAAATACGCGGATCCGGGCTCCTGGGGCGGATGGGAATACTGCATCGTCCAGGTACCGGTCAAGGTGGACACGTACTATACGGTCACCTTCTGGTCGAAGACCACGGAGTTCAAGCAGGCCTGGGTCGGCCTGATGAACGAGACCGGGGGCGTCCGCTCCGGCGAGTTCAAGCAGTTCAAGCCCATGGACAGCGCCGACTGGAAAAAGTGGGCGGTGGACATCTACAGCGGCTCCAGCGGCGTCCTGGTCCTGTACCTGGGGACCGGCGGCGGCGTGACCTACTTCGACGACTTCGCCGTGTTCGAGACGAAGAACGGTTTCTCCGCCGGCATGACGGTCGTCGACGAGGCCCCGCTCCTGACCAATTGCGCCCCGGAGGACAACGTCATCACGAATCCCGGTTTCGAACTGGACGACACCTCCTGGGACAGCTGGACGTCTCCGTCGGCCGGGAAGGTGACCTTCTCCACGGAGCAGGCCCATGGCGGGACCCGCAGCCTGAAATACGCGGACCCGGGCTCCTGGGGCGGCTGGGAATACTGCATCCGGCAGGTCCCGGTCAAGGAGGACACGAAGTACACCTTTACCTTCTGGTCCAAGACCACGGAACACATGCAGGCCTGGCTCGGCCTGATGTATGAGCTGAACGGCGTCCGCTCCAGCGAGTTCAAGTCCTTCAAGCCCCTGAACGACGCGGACTGGACCAAGCACGCCGTCGAGATCTATACGGGGTCCAGCACGACGCTGGTCCTGTACCTGGCGACGGGCGGCGGCGTGACCTACTTCGATGACTTTGCCCTCTTCGAGAGTTCGAAGGCCCTGGCGGTGGTTTCGCCCACCGTCACCGGCGTGGGACTGACGAAGAAAAGCCCGCCCTCGATGGATCCTTCCGCCAACCTGCTCTCGAATCCCGGCCTGGAATCCGATCCCGCCGGCAACTGGGGCACGTTTGACAACAACGTGACCCGGATGACGGGAGACAAGGTCCACGCCCATTCCGGCAGCTCGTTCCTCGCCTACGAGGCGGCGGCAGCCGGGGCTGCCTCCTACACGCGGCAGGTCGACGGCCTGACACCCTTTACGGAGTACATCTTCTCCGTCTGGCTGTATGGGGCGCAGGCCGGGGACGTCTCGGTGGGCCTGGCGAAGGATGCCCTG
>JAKPNJ010000039.1 GCA_029548445.1 Bacillota bacterium
GGCCAGCATCAGGGCCATGGCCAGCCCGATCCAGAGGTAAATGCTGGCGAGATATCGCCGTTTCCTGCTGCCCTGCGCCATCCGTCCCCCCCCCATTTCGCCGTCAGCATACTGCAGGAACGGAGCTTCTGTCCATCCGGCTCCATCGTCCCCGCGCTATAATGGTGCCGATGGGAGGGGGAGCGACATGCGGCTTTTCATCGCGCTGGTGCCGGACGACCGGACCCGGGAGGCGCTGGCCGCCTACAGCCGTGCCCTCCGACGGGCGTGCGGGGATCCCCGGGGATTCACCCGTCCGGAGCTGGTCCACCTGACCCTGCGGTTCCTGGGTGAGCAGCCGACGGAAAGGGTTCCGGCCATCGCCCGGGCGATCCGGGCGGCGGCCCGGGACAGCGGCCGGCAGGAGCCGGCCCTGCGTTTCCGGGAGGCAGGCTTCTTTCCGGGGCGTCCCGACCTCCTGTGGCTGGACCTGCATCCCGACCCCGCCCTGGCCGCCCTGGCCGACCGCGTCGACGGGGAACTGGCCGAAATCGGGGTCGAAAGGGACCCGCGTCCCTTCCGACCCCACATGACCCTGGCCCGGCGGCTGGCGCTGCCCGCCCGCCGGCTGTCGGAGGCCCTGGCCTCCGTGCCGGTCCCGGACGCCCTATGGCGCCCCGACCGGATCGTCCTGATGGAAAGCGCCCTTTCGGACGGCCGCCGGGAATACACCGTCCTGGCAGAAGCCCCCCTCGGTGCGAACGCCTAGAGGGCGGCCTCCCCGGTCTCCCCGGTCCGGATCCGGATGACCTCCTCCACGTTGTAGATGAAGATTTTGCCGTCGCCGAACTCGCCGATGGGCGCCACCCGCAGCAGCACCTCCTTGACCGTCGGAACGTCCGCATCCCGGACCACCAGGTCGAGCATGACCTTGGGCAGCAGGTCCACGGTGTACTTCTCTCCCCGCCAGACCTGTTCGATGCCCTTCTGTCCCCCGTGGCCCACGATGTCCGTAATCATCATCCCCTTGGCACAGCCCGCCTTGTCCAGGGCATCCCGCACCTCGTTCAGTTTTTCCGGCCGGATGACGGCCTTGATATGTTTCATGTCGGTCCTCCTTAATCCTGACGTTTCCGTTCTTTCTTCCCTGCTTCTCCCGGCCATTTCGGACCCGGGTCCGGATCCGGGCCCGAATCGGCCACGGGTCCGGTTCCTGTCCGAACAGGCGCGACTTGCCGCCAGAGTCAGCGCCCGCCGCCGGCCGCGCCGCCCCCATGGCCATGGCCGTTGGCCACATGGTAACTGGGCTTGTGGATCAGGAATTCCGGATAGGCGACGTTTCCGTGTTCCCCGATGTCGAGGCCCTGGATCTCTTCCTTCAGGTTGACCCGGATCCCCATGGTCTTCTGCAGGAGGAACCACACAAGCAGTGACGCGGCGAAGACGAAGCCGCCGACGGTGACGACGCCCAGGGCCTGGGCCCCCAGCAGGCGGAAGCCGCCGCCGAAGAAGAGGCCGTTGCCGGTGGCGACGCCCGTGATCCCATCCTGGGCGAACAGCCCCACGGCCAGGGTGCCGAAGACCCCGTTCACCAGGTGGACCGACAGGGCGCCCACCGGGTCGTCGATCCGGGCCCGGTCGAAGAAGACCACCGCCAGGACCACCAGGAGGCCCGCCGCGGCGCCGATGATGATGGAACTGGGTACGCTGACGAAGGCGCATCCGGCGGTAATGGCCACGAGGCCCGCCAGCAGGCCGTTGATGCTCATGCCCAGGTCGGGCTTGCCCAGCAGGAGCCAGGCGGCGCCGGTGGCCACCAGGAGGCCCATGATGCCGGCGGTGTTGGTGGTCACCAGGATGTGGGCGATGGCGCCGGGATCGGCGGCCATGGTGGAGCCGGGGTTGAAGCCGAACCAGCCCAGCCAGAGGACGAAGGCGCCGATGGTGGCCAGGGGGAGGCTGTGGCCCGGGATGGGATTGATCCGCTTGCCGGGTCCGTACTTCCCGAACCGGGGTCCCAGGACCAGGATGCCCGCCAGGGCGGCCCATCCGCCGGTGGAATGGACCACGGAGGAGCCGGCGAAGTCCCACATGCCCAGGCCGGCCAGGAACCCGCCGCCCCAGATCCAGTGGCCCACGGCCGGGTAGATGAGCAGGGTCAGGAAGAAGGAAAAGAGGATGAAGGCCAGGTACTTGATGCGTTCGGCCACGGCGCCGGACACGATGGTGGCCGCGGTGCCGCAGAATACCAGCTGGAAGAAGAACTTGGCCCACAGGGGCACCCCGGTCCAGGCGATGGCACTGTAGACCCCCTGGTAGGCGTCCCCCACCGCCGGCGAGTTGTCGGCCCCCCCGACGAACCATAGTCCGCTGGTTCCGATGAACCCGTTGCCGTCCCCGAACATGAGCCCCCAGCCCAGCAACAGGTATCCCATGGACGACACCGCGAAGACGATGAAGTTCTTCGACAGGATGTTGACGGCGTTCTTCGACCGGGCAAATCCGCTTTCCACCAGCGCGAACCCCAGGTTCATGAAGAACACCAGCATGGCCCCCAGCAGTACCCACAGTGTATCCAGTACGATCTTCGTGTCCATGGTCCCTCCCCATCCAAAAGCGAAAGCGCCCCGGCCGCAGCCGGGACGCCTTCGTCCGCCTGTCGGCGAAAAAGGACGTCCCGGATCCCGTCGGATCGGAACGTCCTTGTCCGCCAAAGCCTGTTGATTGGGGTCAGGATAGCATGCTTGCGGCGAGAATGCAATATGGTTGGATCAGTTCCTGCAAAATTTATGGAATGAAGGCGCCATTTAGGATTTCTGTAACTTATTTTGCATGTTATGACGGAGTCGCTTGCATTTACAGAGTCGGTTCCTCCTCCGAGAGGAAGACGAGGGTTCGCGTCGAATGGGGCGGCATCTCCAGCCGGAGGGGATCCCCGGCCTCGAATCGACGGCCGGTGTGAAGCTCCAGGACCGGTCCCGGCCGGATCCGCGCCACCTCCCGGATTCCCGGGGACCCGTCGGAATGGATTGTTACGGTTCGGTTGCCGGCGATGCAGGTATCCGGAGTTTCCAGCAGGACCGGAATGCCGGACGACCGGGCCACCTCCCGGACCAGGCCGGCCGACATGGCCATGCCGCCGAAGAACCAGCGGCGGGTGTCTTCGACCCGGGCACAGGCAAAGGCCGGGTACCCCGCCAGGGGGCCTTCGGCATACGCGGCCAGCACCGTCGACCCCGGGTCCGGCTCCGCCAGGGTCCAGGCCGGCGATGCAGCCGAGACGCCGCCGCCCCGGCCGGCATCACCCATGGCCGGGGGCTGGAAGGCGGCCCCCCGGGCCGACAGGGCCTCCGCCAGGGTCGACGGCCCGGCAGCGGCCATGGCCAGGGACTGCATGGGACCCTCCACCCGCCGGAGGCCGAATCCCAGGAGGGCCGCCACATCCTCGTCCGCCGTCCGACCGGGGCCATGCATCCACACGAGTCCGCAGGCCTGCTCCCGGAGCCGCTGCGCCAGCCGGACGGCCGTGTCCCGGGACAGGGCGAAGCCTCCCGCCAGGAAGGCCAGCCGGGCCGACGGCACCCGGCCGTCCAGGAAATCCTCCAGGGTAAACAGGCCGAACCGGAGGCCGGCCCGGTAGAATTCCAGCCGGAACCGGTAGAGCAGGTTCATGCCCAGGGCCTCCGCGTGGGCCGAAAGGGACAGGCCGGCCTCGTCCACCAGCAGGACGGTTTCCGGCGACAGCGGGCCGTTTTGCTGCCGCCAGTCCTCCACGGCCTTCTTCAGGGACGCGATCTCCTGCCAGATCTCCGGCAGGGCATGCCATCCCTTGGCGAAGAGGTCCATGTGCCAGCTGCCGGTGCCGTGGGCCAGGAGGGTGCCGGCCTCCCGGCGATAGACCTCCCGCAGGGTCGGCAGGTCCGGGATGGAAGGCACCCAGTCCCCGTAGGGTCCACTGCGGAGGACATGGAAGGTCCGCAGGTCGTTCTCCACGAACCACAGCTTGCCGTGACGGTGGACCGAGTCTACGGGACCCATCAGCGCCCCGACACCGCCCTCGTTCCGGTCAGTGTAGCAGATGGGGCTGGACAGGGCGTCGATGTCCGGGCTCGCCAGGATGCGGTTCAGCCGGAAATGGCCGGTCCTGGCGTCATAGAGGTCGAAGTGGTAGCCATAGAAGAAAACGATGAGCCGGCGGCCCCGGGTCGCCGCCCGGCCGCAGCGGGCCAGCCGGAGGATCCGGTCGGCCACCAGGTCGGAGGCGTAGTCCGCGTAGTCGATGAACCGGCGGTCGTCCGGCCGGGTCAGCAGCGTCCGCTCCGCCGGCAGGCTCCGGTCGTTGCCGGGCAGGTCGGCGGGCAGCGCCACCGCATCGAAGGTTGCCGGCCCGTCCCCGTCCGGCAGGGCCCAGGCGCGCCGCAGGGCCTCGGGCGTCCCGTACCGGTACGCCAGGAAACGGCGGAATCCCCGGGCGTTGGCCGGCGACAGGTCGAGGCCCCTCTCCCGGAGCTGGAAATGGAACCATTCCCCGGTTTCGGCCCCGGCGATGTGGTAGCCCAGCAGGTGCCGGGAGTAGACGGGATGGGCTTCCACCGCCTCCGCCAGGTCCCGGAGGGTCGCTTCGGCGCAGGCGAGCCAGTCGTCCGACGCCAGGCTGACCATGGTGTCCTGCTCGACCCATCGGCCGTCCTCGTCCACCATCCCGCTTCCGGAGGCCGCCGGGGCCACGGCGAAGCGCATGGCCTCTCCCGGGTGCTCCCGCTCCCAGGCCAGGGCCCGCCGACCATAGAGGCACAGGTTGACCCGCAGGAGGATGCAGGCGTCGGGGTCCGCCCCGATGGCCGTGTCCAGGGCCTGGAACGCCCTGGACAGGTCCCGGCGGCCGCCCGCGGCCGGATCGGCCGGGGGCCGCACATCCAGGTGGGTGCAGACCGAGTGGAGATGGACGCCCGCCGCCGCGGCCAGGCGAATTTCCGAGGCCACGATGTCCTCGTGGCCCGCCACCTCCGTATTGCCGAAGAACAGCATGGGCACTTCCGGGCGGCCGTCCACGAACAGGGTGGGCAGGCCGTTGACGGAACGGATGGCGGCGGAATGCATCGGGTTCCTCCCTGTCGCCGAAGGCGGCGCTATTTCGGCCAGGCCGGGAGTCCCCGGGCCTCGATGGCGCTGCGGGTTCCGTAGAAGAAGTACCGGGTCTCGGCCTCCGACATGCCGACCTGGACCTGGGTCACGCCCAGGTGCCACTGGCCCAGGAAGTAATCGTACACGTCCACTTTCCGGGGGAACCGGAGGGTCTTGGTCCCCGCCCGGGAGGCATGGACCACCAGCAGGTCGTCATTGGCCTGGACCACGTCGTCGCTGTCCAGGAAGACATGGGCGCCGGCATACCGGTAGATCGCCCGGAGGACATCGGCATCCATCCGCATCCCGCCGAAGAACACGACCTTGTAGCCGCCGTTGTCCCTGACCGCAAACCCCGCGCCCCCGCCGGAGGTATAGGTGCCCAGCACCGCATCGGCCCCGGCGTCCACCACCCAGCGGGGCGTCGCCTGGACATCGGCCCCGAAACTGGTTTTGTTTCCCAGGCCGAACTCCGCCGCCGCCGCCGTCCGGGACAGCCGGACCGAGGCCCGGGTGTCCGTCCGACGCAGGGTCATGCCCGTCAGGGAGGCGACCACGGCCGGATCGGTCTCGCCGAATCCGTAGGAGAAGACCAGGGTCTTCCCGTCCTTCTCGGCCGCCGCCCGGATCTTCGCCGCCTGGTCCGCCGACAGGCGGAAGGGATTCAGGAGGAAAACCACCTTCGCGTCGGGGATGCGCCCCTCCTCCAGGTCTTTTTGGGTAAACAGCCCGAAGGAGGTACCCGACCGATACATGTCGTAGCGCTGGTAGCTCAGGAAATGCCAGGCCGAATCGGTGGGCTGGGCCACCAGGGACTGGGATTTCTCGTCCACCACGAAAGCCGCGTCGAACCGGGGCACGGTGCGGGTCCGGTCATAGGCCAGGTACAACTGGTTCAGCCGTCCGTTGGCTTCCCAGATGGCGGGATGGTCGTACCAGCCCACCGACCACAGGTCCATGAACCAGACGGCGGCCCCCCGCAGCATGACCGAGCCCACGTCCCGCTTGCAGACTTCCACCACCTGTTCCACGGTTTCGATGGGCACAAGATAGGTGTCGTGCTCCGTCGGGGACCCGGTGGTGTTCAGGAAGGTCCGGTTGTCGGCTTCCGTAAACCAGAGCTTGCCGGCCCGCTGGATGGAGTCCACCGGGGCCATGTAGGCGCCGGTGCTGCCCGGCGCTTTCTGGGGATACAGCTCGTGGAAGTTCCGGTCCAGGTAGGTCTCGGGGGAGGCGAACCCGTCCAGGTTGCGATCGGCCAGGAGCCGGTTCAGGCTGAAGTGCCCCGACTGGGGGTCCGCCAGCTCGAACAGGTACCCGTAGAAGGCGATGACGATGTTCTCCCGGTTGCATTCCTGCTTGATGGCCTCGGCCAGGGCGGCGATGCGGCCCGCCACAAGGTCCGAGATGTAGTCGAGGTAGTCGATGAAGCGGCGGTCGCTCTTCTGGAGCAGGAGGGTCCGGGTTTCGGAGACGAAGGACAGGTTTCCGGGCAGGTCCGCGGGCACCGTGACGGTGGCGAGGCTCGCCCCGGCATCCCCCCAGGCGTTCCGGAGGGCGCTGTCGCTCTTGTATTTGGCCGTCAGCCATTCCCGGAACTTTCGGGTGTTGGCGGGGGAGATGTCGAGGCCGTTCTCCCGGAACATGTACTGGAACCATTCGCCGCATTCCAGGTGGTACCCGATGACGTGCTTCGAATAAAGTTCATGGGACCGGATGTACCGGACCATGTCCCGGAGCATGGCCTTCGCGTCGTCGAGCCAGGTGTCGGAGGCGATGGACACCATGGGATTGTAGCTTTGGCGGGTGGTGACAAACTGGACCCGCTCGTCCTCGGGGTACCCGGCCACATTGTAGTAGCGGCCGGTGTTCACCCGGAGCAGGATGAAGCCGTCGGGATCCCCCGTGATGGCTGTCTCCAGGTCCACGGACAGGTCGAAGTAGCGGGATTCCGGCGGCTCCGTACTGCGGAGGGCGGGGCTGGAGATCAGGGAATGGAGATGGACCCCGTTCTGGCCGGCTTTCCGGAATTCCTCCTCGATGACGAAATGCCTGGCGTTGATGTCGGTGTTGCCGAAGAACATGACGGTGGGCACCCGGGTGCCGTTGATGGACAGCCGGGGAACCCCGTCCACCGTCGTGACCCGGGCCACGGCCTGCCGGTCGGGCTTGGGCCAGGCGAAGGTGGAGGCCGGGGTCGTGGGTGTCGCCGAGGGGGCTGTCCCCGTCGGGGTGGCGCCGCCGGTCGGGGTCGTGCCGGATGTGGGTGTGGTCCCGGAGGACGGCCCGGCGGAGGGAGATCCGGGGCCGTCGGTCGGCGTGGTGGTCCCGGCGGGATCCGTCGGCGGGACGCCCTCTGTCAGGCTGGGCATGGGGGTGCCTCCTTCCGTCGGGACACCGGCGTCCGTGGGGGAGGCCGGCGGGGGTGTGCCGGTGGGATCGGCCGGTGGTGCGCCGGATCCGGGCAGGGACAGGAAGACGCCGCCGGCCAGGAGGAGGACGCCGCCGGCCACCACCAGGGCGACGACACGGTTCAACTGGGATCGATCGAGCCGGATGTTCAACTCAGGCACCTCCAGGGAAGGCCCGGGACGTCGGTCAGGACGTCATGCCGGGCAGCTTCCGCGACAGGAGTTCCGCCCTGTCGCCGAAGAAAAAGTAGGCGGTCCGGGCCCCCGGCAGGGAGACCGTAACGGATTCCACGCCCAGGTACCAGCGCCGTCCGAAATAGTCGTAGACATCCACTTTCCGGCCGAACCGGAGGGTCCGGCTGCCGGGAACCCCCTTCCGGGTGTGGACCACCAGGAGCTCGTCGTTGCCGAACACGGTGTCGCCGGAATCGAGATAGACCTGGGCCCCCGCGTAGCGGGCCACGTTCCGGTAGAACACGTCGGTGGGCCACAGGCAGCCGGCGTACACCGCCTTCCAGGATCCGTTGTCCCGAAGGGCCAGGGTCGTCAGGGTCCCGCTGCGGCCCAGGATCTCGCCGCCCCCTGTCACTGCCCAGGTGGGGTTCGACAGGAAGGGTGCCCCCACGGCGGTCATCCCGGTCGTCAGGTCATGGGTCCCGGACGGGACGATGGTCCTGGATTCCTGGCCGAAGACGGCCATGTCCATCCCCGTCAGGGCCCGGACCCGGTCCACGGGAGTATCCCCGAAGCCGCCCAGGAAGAGGAAGGTCCGGCCGTCCTTCTGGTAGGCCCGAATGCCGGCCTCCTCCCGGGCGTCGATGTGGAAGGGCCCGGGCAGGACCACCAGGCGGACACTGGACGGAATGCGCTTCAGGACCAGGTCCTCGGTGGTGTAGTAGCCGAAGGTGACGCCGCTGCGGTACAACTCCTCCCGGACCCCGTAATACAGCAGGTCCCGGCCGGTCCGGAGGGGCATGGCCATGCGGTGCACCCCATCCTCGTCCAGCACGACGGCCACCTGGGGCCGATAGGCCGAGACGTCCCCGGCCTTGTTCCTGAGGGTCGCCACGTAGGCTCGGTAGAGAGGCGCCAGTTCCGAGATGTTTTGCCACAGCCGCTCGTCGTCCAGCCAGCCGGCGCCCCAGAGGTCCATGAACCAGGTGCCGGCGCCCCGGATCATCAGGGCCCCGACTTCCCGACGATGGACCTCGATGGCATCTTCGATGCTGCCGCAGGCCGGGTTGTAGGAGGCGTCCGGCTCGGTGGTGCTTTGCTTCGTCCGGATGTCGCTTTCCACGATCCAGAGTTTCCCGGCCGACTGGATCGCGTCCACCGGTGCCATGAAGGCGCCCAGGCCGCCCTCGTTCCGGTCATGATAGGAAATCGGGCTGGCGAAGGCATCCACGTTCTTCGACGACAGGAGCGGGGTCCAGTCGAAATGCCCGCTGATGGGCGTCGTCACTTCCATTTCGTACCCATAGAACGTGACGGACAGGGCCCGGCCGGAGGTCCGGAGCTTGATCAGCTCCCCCAGTTCCTCGATCCGGGAGGTGATGAGCCAGTCGCTGTATTCGTAATAATCAAGGGCCGCTCCGTCCGTGGGCTGGAGCAGGACCGTCCGGGTTTCGCTCCTGTTGGCGTTGCCCGGCACCACGGGAACCGTCGCCGTGTCGAACGTCACGGTGGTGCTGCCCCACGCGGCCCGCAGGGCGGCCATGTCATTGCCGTACTTGTCCCGCAGGAAAGTCCGGAACTTCCGGATGTTGGTGGGGGACAGGTCCACCCCTTTCTCGCGGCAGCCCCAGTTGAACCATTCCCCGGTGCTGGCGGCGGTGGGATGGTACCCGATGACCCGGGGTCCATACACGGGATGCTCGCTGATGTAGTCGATGACCTGCCCCAGGATGTCCCGGGCGTCGTTGTTCTCCCCGGGTCGGGTGATCCACAGGTCCGAGGCGATGGTGACGCCCTCGCTGCCGCCGTCAAAGGTGCTGGTCCCGTCCGCAAAACGGACCCGGTCGTCCGGATACTGGTCCAGCCACCGTTTCGTCGGGGTATCCCCGGATCCGGCCGGGGCGGACAGGCCGAGGCCCACCCGGAGGAGGATGAAGGCGTCAGGGTGGAGGGAGATGGCGGACATCAGCGCCGCGTCGATGTCCCCGGTGTTGAAGGTTTCGTGGGCGATCATCCACGCAGGCTCGATGCTGACGTTCACGATGTTGACGCCGTATCGGGCGGCATAGTCCCACTGCCGCTCCATGGCATCCACCGTGCCGGCGTAATAGGCATAGCCCACATTGGCAAACAGGATCAGGGCGGGGTTGTCCATCCCGTTGATCGTCAGCCGGGGAACGCCGTTTTTCATGGTGACGGCGGCCCGGGCCGGGGCCGTGCCCGGCTTCGGGAATAGTGCCGGCGTCACGCCGGGAGTCGGGGCCGGGGTGGAGGTGGTGCCTCCCGGGGTGGGACTGGAGGTGCCTGTCGGGATCGATGACGGGGAGGGACCAGGCTCCGAGGGGGATGCGCCCGGAGACCCTTCCTGGGGAGTCGGGGTTTCGGCGCCCGTAGGGCCGGGTTCCGTGGGGGACCCGTCGGACGGGCCCGCTGTTGGGGGTGCTGTCGGTGCCGGCGTCGGACCGGGTCCGATGCCGGGCAGGGTCAGCAGGACCCCGCCGGTCAGCAGCAGCATCCCGCCGGCCACCACCAGGGCGACCAGTCGGTTCAGCTGTGTGCGGGTCAGGGAGTTCATTTCCAGGTCACCTCCAGAATGCGGGTCGGAACAGGGAGTCCTTCGCCGGTCCGCCAGGCGGGCCGGCGAAGGATACTGATTGGAAAGGTTCCCGCCGTCAGCCCTTGGCTTTTCTTCCGGCCAGCAGGAAGTAGGCCGCGCCGCCGCCGATCAGCAGGATGCCCAGGATCCCCAGGATGATGCCGGCAGTCGGAAGCCCGCCCTTGGGGGCATCGGGGGTGGGGGTGGCCCCGCCTGGTTGTGTCGGTTCGGGGGTGGTCTCCCCGGTGGGTGCGGCGGTGGGTTCAGCGGTGGGTTCCGGCGTCGCCTCGCCGGTAGGCTCCGGGGTACCCTCTCCCGTAGGTTCAATTGTCACCTCCGAGGTGGGTTCCGGGGTGGACTCCCCGGTCGGCACGGTCGTCGGGGTCGTCCCGGCAGGAGTCGTAGGGGTCGGTGTGGTGCCGGCGGGCGTTGTGGGCGTCGGGGTGGTGCCGGCCGGGGTGGTGGGCGTCGGGGCGGCCACCAGGGACCACTGGACCGTAAAGTCCTCGAACATGGGCTTGACCCAGCTTTCCTTCTCGACCGTGTAATTCGGGTTCGTCGGATCCGTCTTGAACTCCAGGGTCTCCAGGGGAATCCGGTACTTGACGGGCTTGACCGTCATATATACCGGGCTGGTCCGGGTGTAGGATTCCGCCGGGGCCACGAAGCCGTCCAGGAGTTCAAAGGTGAAGTATTCGTTGGCCTCCTTCTTGAACAGGTCCTGGATGACCTCCGCGCCCCAGGACAGCCAGACGCTGACCCGAAGCCAGTTGTCCGGCGCATCGCCCAGGGGCTCGAAGGCGATCATGGCGCTGTACGGGTTGCCCCCCTGCAGGTTCAGCTGCTTGACCGTGAGGCCGTTCATCTTGATCTTGTCGTTGACCGATTTCTTCAGGGTCGCGTCCCCCAGGACCTGCTGGTTCATGAGGGGCCCCCCGAGGTTGGACTTGACGTTCAGGTCCAGCTGGAACCAGACAAACATCTGGCCGGCGTAGAATTCGTCAAACCCCTTGCAGGCGATGGCATGGGTATCCGATCCGTAGATCCGGGTCACCTCGGACTCGTAGTCGGCGGCGGCGAGGCTGCCGGCCAGGCCGGACAGCAGGGCAGTGAACAGGACCAGGGACAGGATTCGCTTAAGGGTTGGCTTCATGGGGCTCCTCCTTCTCATGTGGGCCGCATGGCGGCCCATGCCTTCCGGCGACCCGTTCAGCGGGCCGGAACGCAGGCGTAGTCCGTATGCCACTTCATGCGATGGTAATGGTTCCCTTCGTACCGGCGAATGCCGATGGAGAAGGTCACGGCGTCGGAGCGGCGGACAAGCTTCAGTACCAGGCGGTTGTCCCCGGCGCGGAAGCGGACGATGGCACCATGGGAATGGGGCTGCCAGGCATGGCTTTCGTCAAAGGACGAGACGAGCTCTCCGTTGAGCCAGACGCGGTAGGCGTCGTTGTTGCCCAGGACGAGCCAGGCCTCCGTCTCCTGCTCGAACCGGATGCCGGTGACGAGGTAAAACGTGCAGGGTCCCTGGATCCCGAACGCGTCATCGACGGGGACCAGGTCCTCATACGCCCGGACACGCCGGGTCGGCAGGTCCGGCGACTCTCCCCGGGCCAGGGCCGCCTCGTCCAGGTGCTCCCGGTCCGGGGTCGCCTGGTTCGCAAACATGGTTTCCACCGAGGGGAGGGTGCTCTCCCCGCCGTGGCAGGGCGGTTCACCGGGGACGGGCCGGTATCCCCGGGGCTCGATGAAGGGCCCGTAGGCGGTCCACTCCACGGCGCCGGCCACTCCGAACCGATCCTCGGCCAGGAGGGTCCCCGCCTCGTCCCGCAGCACCGCCCGCAAAATATTGGCCTGGTGGAGAATCGGCAGGTCCTCTTCCGTTTTCAGGGTGACCGCCAGGTCCAGGGACCCGCCAGCCGGAATCCGAACCGGTGGATGGTGCCGGATGGACCATCCCTCCGGCAGGTCCTCGATGTCCAGTGTGCCCGACACCTCCGTGCCTGTCCCGTTCCCGATCCGGATCGAAAGAGGGCAGGCATCCCCGGCACCAATGGCCGGAAACCCCTCGTATTCCGCCCGGACCCGGACGGCCGGCAGCGGTTCTGGCCATTCGAAGCCCGGAAGGCCAGGCGGCAGGTCCCCGATGGACCGCCCCCCCGGGAGCCGCTGCTGGAGGGCGATGCCCACGGCGCAGGTGTCCTCCGCCAGGGAGAGGATGCGGTCGTCCCGGCGATGGACGTCGATACCGCAGACGAACCGGTCGCCCAGCAGGACCTTGAGATCCTCCGGCAGGGCTCGGTACCCCGTGAGGATGCCGATGACGGCCCCGGCGGTGGCGCAGGTGCAGTCGGCATCGTAGCCGCACTGGAGTGCCAGGTCGACAGTCCGTTCCATGTCACCCCCTCCATGGAGCAGGGCCGCCAGGATATACCCCATGTTCTGGACCGAATTGGTGAAGTCCGGATGGGAGTAATCCCGCTGGATCCGGAGAACCAGCCCGTCGAACGTTTCCCCGGCCTGGTGGGCCGCGAGGAGTTCTTCCACACAGGAGCGGAACCGGCAGGGTTCCTCCAGGAAGGCGGAAGCCCGCAGGACCAGTTCTTCCGGCGTTCCCCCGTCAAAGGCCAGGCTCTGCAGGGCCGCGAGAAAGATCTCCGCCCATAGGGAATTGTCGGCGTGATCCAGCACGGCGTCGAGGCGGGCATACCGGGCGGCCTCCCTGGGACGTCCCGGATGGGTCAGGGCCCAGATCTCCGACCGGATGGGACACCCCATCCCGTCCAGGAAGAACCGGTTGTTGAACCAGCCCGACACCGGCGGCCGGATTCCCCGCATATAATTTCGAAGAAAATATCCATACTCTCCGAAGGGATACCAGCACTGGGCCAGCCAGGCCGCCGACAGGTCGTCGGAGTCCAGGAAGGGGCCTTTCCTCTCCAGGACCTCCAGCCAGAGAAGCTGGAGATCCAGGTCGTCGTTGGGCAGGCTCGGATCCAGGAGATCCCGGAGACTGGCCCGGACGGTTCCCTTGACGCCCTCGACCGGGGCGCCGGCGGCGCCGCCGAGGCATTTCCCGAACCAGGCGCCGTGGACCTTGTCCAGATAGGTGTCATACGTCATGCGCGGTTCCATGGTGCGCGTTCCTCCTGTGTGATGGATTCCCGTGTGCCTGTCTCCCCGATTCCCTGAGCCCCTTCGTTCGTCTCCGGATCGTCCCGAAGCAGGAACCGGGTAGAATGGGCCGGGACGGCGAGCTGTATGGCCGCGACCGGGGTCTCCCCGACCGGGGTCCCTTCAGCCGGTCGGTCCGGCAAGGGAGGCCCGTCGGGCCAGTGGACCGGGATCGGGGTACCGCATTCGTCCGTGACCCTGTGCCATCCGGGCAGTCGCACAACCCGATGGCCGCCTTCGCTCGCGTGGAACGCCAGGAAGCCCTCCCCCGCATACAAGGCGTCCCCTTCCTCCAGGTGGATCGGCACGCCGCAGCGCCGGGCCGCCAGGCGAAGGACGGCGGGGTCCGACCCCATGGCGCCGCAGAAAAGAACCCGGGCGCCGGCTGTGCCGACGGACCGCTCCGCGAAGGCCGCCAGACCGTCCGCATATCGGCCCAGGACAGTGATATCCGGGTCCTCCCGGACATGGAACCGGGGAAAAACCGGGGTGTCGCGGCCGATCCACGACCCGTCGCGTTCCAGCTGGAACCGGGCGGGGGCCGGCGATTCCAGGGCCAGGAGCGGCAAGTCCAGCGGGTCCTCCGGCTCGGGTATCGGTTGGACCAGTCCGCAGGCATACTGGAACAGAAGCGAGACGCCCCGGTCCAGGCAGTGGGTCCGCAAGCCGGTCCGCCGGTCGTCCGGCAGGTCCAGGGCGTCCAGGACCACCGCCAGCCGGACCGAATCGGGCAGCCGGCCCTCCGCGGCGTCCCGGAGCGTGTACAGGCCCATGGAGAAGCCGCACCGGTAGATCGGGACATTGGCCCGATACAGCAGGTCCACGGCATGGCGGAAAGCGTTGTTCAGGTGGAGGCAGGATTTTTCGTCGGACAGGATGGCCACCCGGGGACGGAAGGGGCGTCCCATCCGGGCCCGGTACAGGGCCCGGAGATCGGCGAGCCCGTCCCAGATCCCGTCGTCCCGCAGCCAGCCGGATCCCCAGAGGTCCATCCACCACAGGCCGCAGGACCGGGCGATGACCGCGGCCATGTTGCGGCGGTGGACTTCCCGGGTGTCCGCGACACCCCGGATGGTGGGGTTGAAGTGGGCGTCCAGTTCCGACTGGTCCAGGGCCCGGAAGGTCCGGGTATCGTCCTCCACCATCCACAGGACCCCGTGGGCCTGGATCGAGTCCGCCGGCGCCATGAAGGCCATGACGCCCCCTTCGGCCCGGTCCTGGTAGGAGACGGGGCTGGCCAGCAGGTCCACATCGCCGCAGGCCAGCAGTTCGTCCAGGTTGCAGTGGCCGGAGCGGGGATCCGGCAGTTCCATCGTGTAGCCGTAGAAGATCATGACGAGGCTCCGGCCGCCGGTCCGGCACTTGGCGAACCGGGCCAGCTGCTCGATCCGGAGCTCGTTGATGTCGTTCAGGTACCGGTACAGGTCCAGGACATCCCGGC
>JAKPNJ010000045.1 GCA_029548445.1 Bacillota bacterium
CGGAGGCCCGGGGGCTCCTGTCGGAAATCGCGGCCCGGGACAACGACCGGACCCGCCATGCCATCGATCGGGCCCTGGAGGCCCTGCACGGGTCCCATCCCCATGGTGTGCCGGAATGGGGCGACCCGGCCGTGCTGCCGACCCTGGACGGCGCCGCCCTGGGCCGGGCCCTGGATCGCCTGCTCCGGGAAGCCGCCATCTCGATCCGGATCGCCGGCGACCCGGACGACGAAACCATTGAAAGCGTCCTGGCCCGGGTGCGTTCGTTCCCCCCTGCGGCCGGCGGTGCCCGGCCCGATCCGGCGATCCTGCGGCCCCGGCCCCTGCCCCCCCCCGCCGTGCCGGTCCGAAAGCGGGAACGGCTGGCCCTGGACCAGGCCCGGATCTGCCTGCTGTATACCGGGACCCATGCGCCGTCTACCTTCCAGGCCGTCCGGGCCCTGTTCCTCGACCAGTTGCTGGGCGGAAGCCCGAATTCCCTGCTCTTCGAGGAGGTCCGGGAACGGCTGGGCCTGGCCTACAGCGTCTTTTCCAGCCACATGCGGTCCGCTTCCACCTTCCTGCTGTGTGCCGGCGTCCATCCGGACCGGGTGGGCGAGGCCCTGGCGGCCATTCGCGAACAGGTGCAGCGGATCCGGGAAGGCCGTTTTGACCTTCGCCTGCTGGAAACCGCCCGGGCCCAGACGGAAAGCCTGTACGAGACGGTGCCCGACGACCTGCGCCACCTGTTGCAGTACGAGGCGGCCTGCCTGGAGACGGGCCGCCGGGTTCCGCTATCCATGGCCCTGGCGATGCTGGCCGACGTGACGGCCGGCGAGTTGTCGGACCTGGCGGCCTCCCTGTCGGAAACCGTGGAATACTGCCTGCTGCCCGATCCGAGCGGGACGCCTGCGGAACCCGGGACAGGCGGGGAGGAGACGCCGTGAGCGCGACAGACCGGAACGGCGGGGCGGCCTGGGACATCCGGGAGCGCCGGGATCCCCTGACGGGGCAACGGCTGAAGACCTGCCGGCACGCCGGCGGCATGACCCTGCTCCTCCTGCCGAAGCCCCGTTTCTCCCGCCGGTTCTTCGGCATCGCGGTTCCCTATGGGGCCGTGCACACCCGCTTCACCGACGGGGAACCGTCCTCCCCGGACAGAACCGCGACCGGCCCCGGGCGGAGATCCGCGGGAAACCGGCACTCGGTGCCCCCCGGAACCGCCCACTACCTCGAGCACTGCGTGTTCGGACGGGGAGAGGACGGCGGCCTGTCGGGCCGGATTTCCGCCCTGGGCGGCCAGGCCAACGCCTACACCACCCACGGCCACACCCTGTACCATGTCACGGCCGTCTCCCGGATCCTGGAGACGGCGGAGCAGATGCTCCGGGCCGTGCTGGTGCCGGACCTGGATGCGGACCGGGTGGAGGCGGAGCGTCCCATCATCCTGTCCGAGATCGACATGTACCGGGACGATCCCGACACCCGCCTCTACATGGAGCTTCTCCAGTCACTCTTTCACCGGCACCCGATCCGGCAGGATATCGGCGGGCGGCCGGACACGGTGTCGCGCATCACGGCGGCCGATCTCGAGGGCATCCGCAGGCGGTTCCACCACCCGTCCCGGCTCGTGCTGTCCTGTGCCGGAGACATCGACGAATCCCGGCTGCTGGAGCAGTTGGACCGGATTGTCGCGGAGTGCGGGTGGGAACGGCCCGCCGCCGCCGTCCTGCCCGCCGGCCGTGAACCCGGATCGCCCAGGGCAAGGGCCCGCCGCGTGCCCATGGAGGTCCGCGAGCCCGCCTTTCTCGTCGGCATCAAGGATCCCGGCGTCCTGCCGGACCATCCCCTGCCGGCCGGGGAGCGGGCCCTGCGGTCCCTGGCCGGCCGCCTGTTCTTCGAGTCCCTGCTGGGCCCGTCGTCGCCCCTGTTCGACGTGCTGTTCCACGAGGGGCTCGTCAACGAATCCTTTGCCGTCCAGTACCAGTGCGAACCGGATGTCGCCTTCCTCCTGGCGGGCGGGGAGTCCGGGGATCCCGACCGGGCCGTCGCCCGGATCCGGGACCTGCTGCCGGAAGCCGTCGCCGCCGGTCCTGCGCCATCCCTGTTCGATATCCAGAAACGGGCGGCCGCCGGCCATTTCATCCGGTCCCTGGACGCGGTGGAATCCTGCGGACTGGCCGCCGCCCGATCCGCCGTCTCCGGCATCGACCTGTTCGACTATCCGGCATTCTATGATAGGATAGACCTGTCCGGCGCAATCCGGTCCATGCGGTTCGCATCGGACCCGGACGCATACGCCGAGGCAATCCTGGAACCCACGGGAGGGATCGGTCATGATGGCAACCTATAATGTGAGTTTTCCCGGGCTGGGCATCGGGAACCTGGCGGTGGACCGGGTGGCGTTCCGGATCTTCGGGCTCGAAGTCTTCTGGTACGGCATCCTGATCTCCCTGGCCGTCCTGGCCTGCGTCCTGCTGGCCATGCGGGACAGCCGCAAGTTCGGGCTGGTACCGGACGACATCCTGGATACGGTGATCGCCATCGTGCCCCTGATGATCGTCTTCGCCCGGCTGTATTACGTCATCTTCGAGTGGGACATGTTCAAGGGCAACCTGCTGTCCATCTTCTCGGTCCGCTCCGGGGGGCTCGCCTTTTACGGCGGGGTCCTCGGCGGTGCCCTGGCCGTAATCCTGGTCTCCCGGATCAAGAAGATCCGGCTGACGTCCATGATCGACTTCCTCGTGGTGTACATTCCCCTGGGCCAGGCCATCGGCCGATGGGGCAACTTCTTCAACCAGGAGGCCTTCGGGGTCAACACCACCCTGCCCTGGGGCATGTACAGCAACGGAACCGAGGCCTACCTCCGGACCTTGTCGCTGCCCGGCGTGATCGTCGATCCCACGGCGCCGGTCCATCCGACCTTCCTCTACGAATTCCTGGCCAATATGCTGATCTTCTTCCTGCTCCTCCGGATCCGGAAGCAGTCGAAAACGCCCCTGGAGCCCATGTTCTGGTATTTCCTGCTGTACGGCTTCGTCCGCTTCTTCGTGGAGAGCATCCGGACCGACCCGCTGTTCATCGGCCAGACGAACCTCCGGGCGTCCATGGTCCTGTCGGCCGCCATGGTGATCGTCTCCCTGGTGATCCTGGCGGTGATGCGGAGCCGCAGGTTGTCCCGGGAATATGCCGAAGCCCTGGCCGGAGAGGCCTCCGCGGACCAGGTGCCGGAGACGGAAGACGGTTCCGGGCCGGTATCCGCCGAAGGGGAACCTGCCGAGGACGGACAAGCTGCGGACGAGCCTGACGAAGGGGAACCTGCCGCGGACGAACCTGCCGCGGACGAACCTGCCGCAGACGAACCTGCCGCGGACGAAGCGGGGACGGAGCCTGCGGAAGGAGCGCCGCACGCCCCTGGCCCATGAGCCAGTCCGGCCTCCAGGTCTCCCGCAGGGCCGACTTTTTCAGCCTGTTGGATTACTGGCTCCTTGTGCCCATTCTCCTGATGTCCGTGATCGGCCTGTACGTGCTCCAAGGCATCACCTCGTCCGATTATGCCAACGGGACCGCCGTGTTCATGCGGCAATCCGGTGCCGTCCTGGCCGGGATCGTGATTGCGCTGCTGGTTGCCCTGGTCGAGTATCCCCTGCTTCGGTTCGTGAGCTGGAGCGTGTACGGCCTCGGTGTGGTCCTCCTGGTTGTCGTCCTGGTGGACAACTACTCCCTGGCTGCGAAATGGGGGTCCGACAGCTGGCTCCTGTTGCCCGTCATCGGATCCTTCCAGCCGGCCGAGCTCGCCAAGGTCGGCATCGCCCTGGCCGGGGCCTGGCTGCTGGAGGACATGGGCTCCGGCCGCATCTCGAGGCCGGTGGGGTTCCTGGCCCTGGCTGTCCTGGCCGGGGTTCCCCTTTTTCTCATCCTGCGGCAGCCCGACCTGGGCACAGCCCTGGTGATCGTGGCCATGCTGGCGGTCATGCTCTTCCTCTGGGGCATCCGGCTGCGTTGGGTCCTCATCGCGGGCAGCCTGGCGGGCCTGTCGGCGATCCCGATCTTCCAGTTTGTCCTGAAGCCCCACCAGAAGCTCCGGATCCTGACTTTCCTGTATCCCAGCCTGGATCCCGACAACGCCCTCCAGATCGACGCCTCCCTGCGGGCCATCGCCGCGGGGGGGCTCCTGGGCAGCACCTCCGATGTCCGGGTCCAGGTCCCCGTCAAGGAATCCGACTTCATTTTCGCCGGCCTGGCGGAACGCATGGGATTTGTCGGCGCCCTGCTCCTGATCCTCCTCGTGTTTTTCTTTCTCTGCCGGGGCATGCGGGTGGCAGCCCGGGCACCCGGCACGGCCGGCTCCATGATGGCCTCGGGCATCGTGGCAGTCATCGCGATCCACTACATCGAAAATATCGGCATGAACGTCGGGCTGCTTCCCATTACCGGCATCCCGCTGCCCTTCATCAGCCTGGGCGGCACCGCCATGCTGGTGAATTTCCTCATGCTGGGCATCCTCCTGGCCATTTCCATGGAGGAAAGGATCCTGGTCCGGGACCGGGAGACCTGATGGAATAACACGACGTTCGGGACGATCCGGGACGGGAGGGGAGCGATCCCCTCCCATATCCATTTAACCCGCTTTCAGGCCCGTTACAAAATGGTTACATTCGTTGAAAACTTTGGTCACAACCCATACAATACAGCCATGGTGGTGGAAAGTAGAGCATTTGTTAATCATCGTGGATGATAGTGGTGCAATAACATTCCGCAACCAGAGAAGGGGAAGGCCGTGGGTCGGTATCGTCACACCGTCGACAGCAAAGGACGCATGTTCCTTCCGGCCAGGATCCGGGAGGACCTGGGTCCCAGCGTCTATGTGACGAAGAGCCTGGACGAGGCCTGCCTGTCCGGTTATACCCCCGAACGGTTCCAGGCCATCCGGGAGCGGCTCAACGAGCTGTCCAGCACCGACCGGGCCGTCCGCGCCATGCGGCGGGAGATCCTGGGCGAGGCGATCCTGTGCGATGTGGACGGCCAGGGCCGGATCAGCGTCTCCGACGAGCTCTGGTCCCAGGCGGGAATCTCGCCCGGCGACGAAGTGTATGTGATTTTTCTGTTCGACAAGTTCGAAATCTGGCCGGCCAGGGTCTACGACGCACAGCGTGCCGAACGGGCGGCCCAACTTTCGGAGGACCTGAGCCGGTATGACATCCCGGGGCTTTGATTTCAGCCACCTGCCGGTCCTGTACGAGGCGGCGCTGGAGGGCTTGTCCATCCGGTCCGACGGCCTGTATGTCGACTGCACAGCCGGCGGGGGCGGCCATTCCGAAGGGATTCTCCGTCGACTGGGACCCCGGGGCCGGCTGATCGCCCTGGACCGGGACGATGTCGCAGTGGATGAGGTCTCCCGGCGCCTGGCGGTCGACCTCCCATCGGGTCCGGACCAGGGGATTCCCTCCCGGTGCGTCGTCCGGTCCGATTTCTCGGCCCTGGACACCGTGCTGGCGGACCTGGGCGTCGACCGGGTCGACGGCATCCTGGCGGACCTGGGCGTGTCGTCCCCCCAGCTGGACAGCGCGGACCGGGGTTTCTCCTACCAGAAAGACGGCCCCCTCGACATGCGGATGGACCGGAGCGCCAGCCTGACCGCCGCCGATGTGGTCAACCGGTATCCCGTCGAGCGCCTGGCATCGATCCTGAAAGATTACGGGGAGGAGCGGCATGCCGCCCGCATCGCCCGGGCCATTGGGGTCGCCCGGGCCCGGACGCCCATCCGGACCACGGGGGAACTGGCCGCGCTGGTGGCGTCGGCCATGCCGCCCGCCGGACGGCGCGAAGCCCAGCACCCGGCCAAGCGGTCGTTCCAGGCGATCCGGATCGAGGTCAACGGGGAACTGGCGGCCCTGGAGCGCCTGCTTGCCATCGCGCCGGACCTGCTGTCGCACGGGGGGCGGATGGTGGTGATCTCCTTCCATTCCCTGGAAGACCGGCGGGTCAAGGACGCGTTCCGGCGCTGGCAGGATCCCTGCCGCTGCCCCCGGGACTTTCCGGTGTGTGTCTGCGGCCTGCGTTCCCTTGGCAGGGTCGTGACCCCGAAGCCCCTCGCAGCCTCGGAAGGGGAAGCGGCATCCAATCCCCGGGCCCGCAGCGCGCGGCTCCGGATTTTCGAACGGAATCGGGAGGAGGCGGCGGCATGACACGCACCACCGGCAACCTGGCCCTGAAATGGGAATCGGATCCCCGGCGACCGGCGGCGCCCATGACCGGCACGCCGGATATCCGGCCGTTCCCCTCGGCCCGCGAATTGGCCCTGCGACGCCAGAGAGCCCGGCGGCGCGCCTTCCGCCTGGCCTGCATGATCCTGTGCACGACGGCCTTCGCCGGCCTGTTCGGGTCCCTGGTCTACCGCCAGAGCGAGATCATGCGGCTCAATTACGAGAATACGAAAATTGCGGCTGCCATCCGGCTGGCGGACCAGTCAACGCGGCAGATCCGGGAGGAACTGGCCGGCCGGACGGACCTGGAGCGGATCCGGGCCCTGGCCATCGAGCGGCTGGGGATGCAGGATCCGGGCACACGGCAAATCGTTCGGGTGGACATTCCCCGGTCCGATCGCCTGGTGACGTCCGAGCAGCCGGGGGAATCCACTACCGAGGCCAGGCTGCAGGCC
>JAKPNJ010000052.1 GCA_029548445.1 Bacillota bacterium
CCGGACCATCGCCGACCTGATGCGCCTGGTGTACGGGGATCCGCAGTCCGGCCCCTCCCGGCCGGTGGAAGGAAGGACGACATGAACCCAAGGGAACTCGACTTGCTGGTTCTGCCCGAGGAGACCCGAAACCTCCTGCAAAACGCCCGCTCCCTCCTCTGGGCCCATACCCTGGAGGACCTGCAGGACCTGGCCTGCGGCGGCCGGGAGAACGGCTCCTTCCGGGTCGCATTCCCGCTGCCGGACGGCTCCGAAGTCCACGAAGCCCAAGTGGTGCGGGTCCGGAACGGGATCAGCGTCAATTACACAGAAGCCGCCATGCGGCGCCGGGATCCGGACTGCCTCTATGTGGCAGACGACCGGCCCTCCGACAAGCCCCGGTTCGACGAATCCTTCGGCCTCTCCTTCGAGACGGTCCGCAGCGAGACCCTGTCGTGGCTCGAGGGCCAGGACCTGGCCATTTTCGCCTTCGAAATGGGGCAGCCGGGAATCGGCGGCGAGGCCCTGGCCATCTGCCCGGCCAACACCGGGTTCTTCGCCTTCGGCCTGGGGCTCCTCCAGGGGATTGTCGACCTGCGGTCCTGGGAAGGACCCTTCTCGCCCAACCTGGTGCTTTACGTGGCGCCCCCCTTCCGGCACACCCACTTCCGCGGCAAGCAGGTGGTGGTCCACAACCGGGCGGGGATCCACGAGATTTTCTCCTACAACCTCTACCCCGGGCCCAGCGCCAAGAAGGGCGTGTACGGCGCCCTGATCAACAAGGGGGAGTCGGAGCAATGGGTGACGGCCCATTGTTCCACCGTGCAGGTGGTGACGCCCTACGACAACGTGGTGTCCTTCATGCACGAGGGTGCCAGCGGCGGGGGCAAGAGCGAGATGCTCCAGCAGCCCCACCGCCTGCCGGATGGCCGGCTGCTCCTGGGCCGAAACGTCGTGACCGGCGAAGAGCGGTTTGTGGAAATCCAGCGGACCTGCAGCCTCCGCCCGGTCTGCGACGACATGGGCCTCTGCCACCCCGCCTACCAGGAAGGGGACGGCCGGCTGTGGCTCATGGACGCCGAGGAAGCCTGGTTTGTCCGCGTCGACCACATCGACGCCTACGGCACCGAGCCGGAGCTGGAGCGCCTGACAATCTCGCCTGCGAGCCCCCTGCTGTTCCTGAACCTGGACGCCGTGGCGGGCAGCACCGCCCTGATCTGGGAGCACACCCAGGACGCCCCCGGCGTGCCCTGCCCGAATCCCCGGGTTATCATCCCCCGGGACATCGTTCCCGGCGTCCTCCACGAGAAGGTCACCATCGACTACCGGTCCTTCGGGGTCCGGACCCCGCCCTGTACCGCCCAGCGGCCAAGCTACGGAATCCTGGGCCTCTTCCATGTCCTGCCGCCGGCCCTGGCCTGGCTCTGGCGGCTGGCGTCCCCCCGGGGATTCGCGAATCCCAGCATCCTCGACGGAGGCGGCATGAGCAGCGAGGGGGTCGGCAGCTACTGGCCCTTCGCCACCGGACGTAAAGTGGACCAGGCCAACCTGCTGCTGCGCCAGTTCATGGACACGCCCCGAACCCGCTGCATCCTCATTCCGAACCAGCATATCGGCGCGTGGAGAACCGGATTCATGCCCCAATGGCTGGTGCGGGACTACCTGGCCCGCCGGGGCCATGCGCCCTTCCGCCGCGAACAGCTGGTTCCTTCCCGGTGTTCCCTGCTGGGGTACGCCCTGCATACGATGACCATCGAGGGGATGATCATTCCCCGCTGGTTCCTCCAGGTCGACACCCAGCCCGAGGTGGGCCCCGAGGCCTTCGACGCCGGCGCCGCCCAGTTGGAGCGGTTCTTCCACCAGCAGATCGGGAAGGTCCTCCACCCCGACCTGGACCCCCTGGGGCGGTCCATCATCGAGTGCTGCCTGTCCGGGGGCACCCTGGCGGACTATGAATCGCTCCTCGTCGCCTCAAAGGATTGACGGGAGCCGCCGCTGGCTCGTCCTGGCGGCGGGGGTGGCGCTCCAGCTGGTCGTGGGGGGCGTGTACGCCTGGAGTGAATTTGCCCTGCGGCTGACCGCTTCCTTCGGGTACAGCCAGGGCCAGGGCGGGCTGCTGTTCGGCGCCATGATCGCAACCTTTACGATCGTCATGGTCCCCGGCGGCCGCCTCCTGGCCCGATGGGGTCCCCGGCGGACCGCCGGCCTGGGGGCCCTGCTCTTCGGCGCCGGCTACCTGGCCGCCTCCCTGTCCGCCGACCGGTATCCCCTGCTGCTGCTGTCCCTGGGCGGCCTGACCGGGGCGGGCATCGGCCTTGTCTATCTTTGTCCCATGACCGTGGGCATGCGCTGGTTTCCCCGGCACCGGGGCCTCGTGACCGGCCTCATGGCCGGCGGTTTCGGGGCGGGGGCCATGCTCAAGAGCGCCCTGATGGGCCTCCTGTTCGACCGATTGGGGCTTTCGGTCCCGGAGGCCTTTCGGGTTGTCGCCCTGGGCCTGGGAAGCCTGGCCCTGCTGGCCGCCCTGCTGCTGTCGGAGCCCGGGCGGGAGGAGGAGGGGGCGGGCGTGGCGCCGGGCGTGGCGCCGGGCGTGGCGCCGGGTGTGCCGTCAGGCACGGTGCCGACCGTGTCACGCTCTGCCGTTTTCCTCCTGACCTTGGGACTTTTCCTCGGAACAGGCTCCGGCCTGCTGATCGTGGGCCACCTGAAGGCCCTGTCCCTGGCGGCGGGGCTCCCGGACATCCAGGCGGCCCTGGCCGTGTCGGTCTTCTCCCTGGGCAACGCCGGCGGACGGATCCTCTGGGGCCGCCTCCAGGATCGCCTGGGGGGCGAGCGGGGACTGCGCCTGGCCATGCTCTCCCTGTGTGCGGGGCTGTTGCTCCTGCTTCCGGCCGCCCTGTCCCCCCGGATCGCGGCCCGGTTCCTGCTGCCCATTCTCCTGTGGGTCGGCTCCGGGTTCGGCTCCTGCTTCGTCGTCTTTGCCGGGGTTGCGGTCCGGCAGTTCGGGCTTTCGCGCTTCCCCAGAATCTACCCGCTGATCTTCCTGGGATACGGCGCGGCGGCCGTGCTGGGGCCGCCCGTGGGAGGCCTGCTGGCCGACCTGGCCGGAAGCCATCTCCCCACCGTTGCGCTCAGCCTCGCCCTGGCGGCGGCTGGATTTGGCCTCATGACCCACACGTTGTGGCCAGGAAGACAAGAAAATCCAAATCCCTTTACTACAATCGGATAACAATTTCATCACGAAATTCTTACAGTCTGCCCAATCGGGCGTCCGCCGGATGCGAAATCTATACCAGTGGATGCGACGATTCTCCGGGGCGTATGTGGACGCCTGTGCCCCGGAGCGGAGCAAGTGGCGTAACCGACCGCGAGGTCGGTTTTTTGTTGTTTTCAGCCTACATTGGCATTTCAGGCGACAACCTGGACACTGGACAGAGGGGGTGGTCATGACGGAAGGGAACGTCGAAACCTTGCGAGGTTCCGACATCGCAGCACGGATCGCATCCATGAACAGTCGGAGAAAACGTCCCGGGAGATCGGCAACATCGTAGAACGGCTCGAATCCCGACATCGCAGAAGCACGAACCAACGAAAGCATATCACAGCCGGTATTCCTTCTTGCGAATGAAGACGCGACATCATCTGAAGGACACCTTTCTTGCGAAGCAGAGTGAATTCCACTCAATAGGAAAGAAAGGGAATGACAATGAGTTTTAAGCGAAGTCACCTACTTATCGGCATCCTGACTGCGGCTGCAGTCCTGGTCGGCATGGTCCTGTCCATTGGTGCAGCACCAATTGTGTACAACATGACGATGGGGCCGGCAGCAGTTCAGGAAGCAACAATCAATGACGCCATCTGGCAGCTTTTTAACCCAGCCTGGGCAACCGGTAGCGGTACGTTCCAATCCTTCCTTCGGGTTCAGGCGAGTCCAACGGAGAATGGATACAATACCGACTACCGGCCACTTCAGTTTGACGAAAACTCGTCTCCATCTTTCACATATACTTTCCCATTGAAGATGGTCCCGCAACTGGAGATTGAGGGATCTATTTATCGTGAGTTCCAGATCGATATCAATGAGACGACCGGCGGTTCATACCTGAGCCTGGATCGTTTCCAGGTCTGGCTGACCAACGATGCGGAACTGACAGGGTATGTGGAAGCGACGCACACCTTTGCTGCCGGTACAGCGATCAAGGTCTATGACCTAGATAGCGAAGCGACGGACAACGCCATCATCATGGACTACAACGTCAATGATGGCAGCGGCAAGCGAGACTATCGCGTGCTGGTTCCGGACGCCCTGTTTGACGACAGTTACTTGTACATTGTCCTGTACACGGAGCATGGACTGACTCAGATTGAGCGACATAACGCTCCAGGTGTGTATGACGGCGAGAGCGACGACGGCTTCGAGGAATGGGGCGTCAGGAAGCTCGCTACGAAGAGCGGGTACAAATTCAATGATCTGGATGTCGACGGCGTCTGGGATGCTGGAGAGCCCGGCCTAGCAGGCTGGACAATCTTTGTCGACTACAACAACAATAACGTGCTCGATAAAGTTGATGCTCTTGGCGCTCCGTACGAACCATTTGCCGTTACGAATGAGAATGGATTCTACAAGATCTATGGGATCATTCCCGGCACCTGGAATGTCCGGGAAATCATGCAAACGGACTGGATCCAGACGTTCCCTGGTGCACCGAACTACTACCATAGAGAGGTATTTTGCGACTCGAAGGACAAGACTGGTGCCACCTACCGTTTGGAGAACAACAATTTTGGTAACAGCAGGGGGCTGGGATGTCTCGAGATCACGAAGGAATGGGTGTTCCCGGACGGATTAAACGACCTGTTCCCTGAATTCGTGTACAAGACATCGGTTTCGGTTCATGTGACCGGTCCGAATGGATACAGCGAGACTTGGATTCTTGAACCGGAAGATTGGTCCGAAATGCGGTGCGATCTCGTTCCAGGCCTGTATACGATTGACGAGGTCACAGTCCCGGGATATTCGACAACCTATCCCCTGGGGAAATCCGCGACTGTGGTTCCCGGCGACGAAGCCCAAAAGGTAACGATCGAGATCGAGAACACGCTGGATACGGGATGCCTGGAGCT
>JAKPNJ010000054.1 GCA_029548445.1 Bacillota bacterium
TGTCCTGCAGGGCGATACCCAAGACCCCGGCACGGGCCTCGAGCTCGTCCAGGCCGATGGCCCCCTCCAGCCAGCGCTGCAAAACGTTGTGCCGGAGGATCTCGGAGTCCTGGACCCGCCTCTGGCTCAGGGCCTGTTCCCTCTGGATCTTCGTAACCGTGGACAGGAGCGTGGCGGCCAGTTCCTCCAGGATGACCGGCTTGAGAAGGTAGTTCTCGATACCCAGGCGGATGGCTTCCTTGACGAGCGCAAAGTCATCGAATCCACTGGTAATGATGACTTTGGTTGACAGGTCCGCCTGTCGAACCCGGGCGATCAATTCGAGGCCATCCATCCGGGGCATCTTGATGTCCGTGACCAGCAGGTCCACCGGCTGCCTCTGGATAATGTCCCAGGCCGCAAGCCCGTCTTCCGCCAGGGCCACCACCTCGATGCCGTAATCCTCCCACTGCAGGAGGGTTTCCATTCCCCTGAGAATGGACGGCTCGTCCTCAACGAGAATCGCGCTGTACATAGGCCTCCATCTCCCGGACGGGTATGGCCGGGAGCACGATCCGAACGGTGGTGCCGCCGTCCTTGTCCCGGTCGATGTCCAGCCCGCAGTCCGGGCCGAACAGGAGCTTCAGGCGCCGGTCCACGTTGAGCAGCCCGATGCGGCCGGTGACGGAATCCGGTGACGCGGCCGGGACCTCCTCCCGCCGGGCCATGTCCATCCGCAGTTGGGACAGGCGTTCGGGCGCAATGCCTTCGCCATTGTCGTGAACGGTCAGGACCAGCCGCTCCTCCGTCCACTGGCCCGGCAGCGAGCTCTGCGCCGGTTCAGGCGGCTGGCTCGCTGGCTGCCCAGTCCGCTCCCCGCGAATCGTGACGACGCAGTCACAGCTGTCTTTCCGGAATCCGTGGACCACGGCGTTTTCGAGGATGGGTTGGAGGACGTGCTTGACGACCCCCAGCCCCCCAAGTTCCGGCGGGATCCGGATGTCCAGGTCGACCTTCCCCCGGGCCCGGATATTGTACAGGTCCATGTAGTTCCGGCAGGTGTCCAGCTCCTCTTCGAGGGACACGATCCGGGAGGTGTTGATGCTGCTGCGGAACAGCTTCGACAGGTGTTCGATCATGCGGCCGACCTGGACCGACCCGCTCTGGAGGGCTTCCATCCGGATGATCTCCAGAGTGTTGTACAGGAAATGCGGGTTGATCTGGGACTGCAGGGCCGCGATCACGGCGTCCTTCTGCATGAGTTCCGCCAGGTAGACCCGGTTGATATACCCCTGGAGCCGGTCGCACATATCGTTGAAATTGCCGGCGATGACGCTGATTTCATCGTTCTCGTCCTGGGTCGGGATCCGCTGGGTCAGGTCGCCTTCCCGCAGCTTCCGGATAGCGTCGTTGATCACCCGGACCCGGCGGGAGAAGAACCGGATGCTCCAGGTGAAGGAAAGCAGGGCCACCACCATGCAGGCGAACGCCAGCAGGAGAACAATCCGCCGGGTCGGAACCGTGGAGCGGGAAACCGCTTCCATGGGCAGGAAGCCCGCCACATGCAGCCCCAATTTGTCGTAGGGCAGCGTCGACAGCAGCACGGGCCGGTCCAAGGTTGCCACAGGCGCCGGATTTCGGAGAATGTCCATATAGGGAAACACGCCCTCGTACAACTGGTCCGTGCTGTCGTAGAGTACCCGCCCCTCCCGGTTCACGGCCAGCAGCCGCCCCTCGTATCCATCGGACAGGCTCGTTGCGGCCTGGCCAACCCGGCTTACGGCGAAGTTGAGGAACAGGACACCCACGCTTTCGTTGAATTTCTTGCTGTCCTGGCTGCCCCGGATGTTGAGGGCGATGGTGAAGAGGGTCCGCGTGATGCCGCCCACATAGCGCTGCCGATAGGCCGGGGTGATCACCGGCCCGTAGAACATGTCGTCCATGGTGCGCAGGACGGTCGCGTTGGTTTCCCGGAAGGAATCGACATCCAGCAGGATGTCCCGGCTGGCCAGGTAGAAGGTGCCCGCCCGCTTGTTGTAAATCAGCGCTTCCGTAATGTCCATATCAAGGGAAACTGCCGATGCGAGGAAATTGTCCACCAGCTTCTTGTTGCGCAGATACTCGTCGTCGATGGTGATCCGGTCGGTTTCGAGAAGCTGGAAAATGCCCGTATACTGGACCGGATTGAGATAGAGCTGCTGGAGAATCTGGCGGGCTTCCCGGTCCTTGAGCATGAAGGAACCCCGCAGGGCTTCCACCAGCCGGGCGTTCTGGAGTTCCATGTCGGCACGGGTCTGCGCGTCCAGGCCGTCCAGGATCACGACCGTCAGGAAGACCAGCGTCGCCACGAGAATCAGGGTGTAGGTCAGCAGGATCCGATTGAAGAACCGCTGCCGGAGGAACCGCTGATAAAGCCGGATCATCGGGGCACTCCACCTTCCGGATTTAGTATATCCCATGGTAAATAAGGGGGAAAGGCGGCGCCGAAAGCAACCATAATTGGTGTAAACGACCTAAAATCCGTAGGATTGCCGGATGGCGCCCGGTGGTTCTACCATGATGTCGAGCACAAGGAGGAACCCATGGCCCGACTGAACAGGATACGCCGAACCGAAAGGCCTGCCGGGGTGCCCGCCCCCTTCGAATCCGCCGTTCCAGCCGGAACCGCGGGAACCCGCTGGACCCGGGGCCGGTGGACGCTGCTGGGCATGGCGGCCCCCAGCCTAGTGCTGCTCCTCCTGTTCGCCTACCTGCCCCTGATCGGCTGGCTGCTGGCCTTTTATGACTACAAGCCTGGATACGACTTCTTCAACCTGAAATTCGCCGGCCTCAAATATGTGATCCTGGCGTTCTCCGACGGGGAGATCCTGCGCATCCTGCGCAACACCTTGGTGATGAGCGGGCTCAATCTCCTGTTCTCGCCGCTGCCCATGGTCTTCGCCATCTTCCTGACCGAAATCCGGTTCAAGTGGATCAAGAAGCTGATCCAGACCACCACGACGCTGCCCTATTTCATCAGCTGGGTCCTGGTGTTCGCCCTGGCTTATGTTATGTTCAACATCAACGACGGCCTCTTCAACAAGCTCGTGGTCGCCCTGGGCCTGTCGGACAAGGCCCTGGACATCCTCGGGAACGAGGACATCGTCTGGTACTTCCAGACTGGCATCGGCATCTGGAAGGGGCTCGGATTCTCGGCCATCGTCTATGTGGCGGCCATCACGGGCATCGACCCGGAACTGGTGGACGCCGCCGCGGTGGACGGCGCCGGCCGGTATCGCCGTATTCTCCACGTGGTCCTTCCGGGTTTGCTGCCTACCTATTTCGTCCTGCTGCTCCTCGGTATCGGCAATCTCCTGAACAACGGTTTCGAGCAGTACTACCTATTCTACAACGGGCTGGTGGCCAACAAAATCGAGGTCCTGGACTACTATGTCTACCGGATGGGCATCTTCCTCGGCAACTATCCCATCTCGACGGCCATCGGCATGACCAAGACCCTGGTCAGCATCCTGCTCCTGACCATCGCCAACCAATCGGCCCGGGTCCTGCTGGACCGGAAGCTGTTTTAGGACACGGAGGAATCGATCATGTGGCGAAAGCCCGGCGAGCTGCTCTTCCAGGCCGTCACCGTAACCGCGTACCTGCTGTTCGCGCTGCTCTGCCTGTACCCCTTTTACTATCTCATGCTGGTATCGGTCAGCGACCCGTCCGCCGTGTCCCGGGGGGCTGTCATCCTGTTCCCCAGCGGCTTCAACCTGATCTATTACGACCGGATCCTGCGGATGAACGGCATCTACAACGCATTCCTCGTCTCATGCGCCCGCACCGTGATCGGAACGGCCATTACGCTGTTCTTCTCATCGATCCTGGCCTATGTCGTCACGAAGACGGAAATGGTGGCCCGCCGGTTCGTCTACCGGGCCACGGTCTTCACGATGTATGTCAGCGCCGGCCTGATCCCCTGGTTCATCGCCATGAAAACCTATGGGCTCAAGGACAGCTTCCTTCTCTACATCCTGCCCACCGCCGTCTCCCCCTTCGCCATCGTGCTGATCAAGACCTACATCGAATCCATCCCGCCCTCCATCGAGGAGTCGGCGGTGGTGGACGGCGCCGGCTACTTCACCATCTTCCGAAGTATTGTCCTCCCCCTGGCCAAGCCGGTCATCGCGGCCGTGGCGGTCTTCGCGGCCGTCTACCAGTGGAACCAGTGGCAGGACAACTTCTTCCTGGTGAGCAAGTCCAGCCTCCAGACCATGCAGTATACCCTGATGCTGTTCCTCCGCCAGGCCGAGACCCTGGCCCTGGCCATGGCCCAGAACTCCAAGGACCCGCTGCTCCTGGAGCAGTTGCGGCGCCAGCCCCTGAATCCCTTTACGGTCCGCACCGCCATAACCGTCGTGACCATCGTCCCCATCCTGGTTGTCTACCCGATCCTGCAGCGGCACTTCGTCAGCGGCATCATGCTGGGCGCTGTCAAGGGATGATTTCCTGAAGCCACTTGTCCGGCCGGGCAATGGAATGAACCAAGAAGGAAGGAACGAAACCGCACCTGAAGAAAGGAAGGCCATTCATGAAGAGAGACCTGAGGACCCTGGCAACCCTGGCGCTGGCGGTACTGCTCGCCCTGAGCCTGGCCGCCTGCGCCGGATCGACGACCCCCTCCCCGACCACCGGGCCCACTTCGGGTCCCGATGCGTCGCCCACCCCCAAGCCGCCTGTGACGCTGACGTTCTGGGGCGCTGTCAAGACCCAGAACTTCCAGAGCGGTATCCAGGACGATCCGGTGGCCAAGCTGATCCAGGACGAACTCGGCATCACCATCGATATGGAGATGCATGCTTCCGATGAGAAACTGACGGCCCTCCTGGCCAGCAACAGCCTGCCCGACGTCCTGGTGGTCGCCAACAAATACTGCGCCCAGATGATCGAGGGCAACCTGGTCAAGGAACTAACGGACCTGATCGCAAACTTCGGGCCCGAGATTCCGAAAAACCTTCCGGAAGCCTCCTTCAATTACGCCAAGACGATCCTGAGCGGCAACACGGGCAAGCTCTACTTCCTGCCCCAGAACGCCTACTCGGTCGAGAACGCCTCCATGCCCGAAACCATCTGGGGCGGCGTCTACACCCGGTGGGACTACTACAAGGAAATGGGATACCCCAAGCTGGAGAGCTTCGACGATTACCTGCAGCTCGTGGCCGACATGCTCGAAGCCCATCCCACCAACTCGGACGGAAAAAAGAACTTCGGTTTCTCCCTCTGGTTCGATTGGGGCCCCTACATCCAGACCGACACCATGACCGTGCGCGCCATCGGTCGCGAGACCCTGGGCGGGCTGTCCCTCCCGGTGGAACTTGACCGCCTGACCCTGGAGACTTACAGCCGTTATCTGGAAGAGGATTCCGGCTTCTGGAACGGTGTCGCGTTCTGGTACAAGGCCAACCAGATGGGTCTCCTCGATCCCGACTCCTTTACCCAGAAGTATGACCAGGCCGCGGCCAAGTACGCCACCAACCAGGTGCTGGCTACCATGATCAACTGGCTCAGCCCCAACGCCTACCTGCTGGACCAGGGGACGCCGGAAAAGGGCTTCTTCGGGCCGATTCCCGTCAAGGACACCCATTACTACTACTACAACGGATGGGTGACCGGCAATGGACAGTCCTTCTGCATCGCCGAGAGCTGCAAGACTCCTGATCGGGCCATGGAACTCCTCAACTGGCTGACGTCGGTCCATGGGGTCATGACCGTAGCCAATGGCATCGAGGGCGTGGACTGGGTCAGGGAAGGGGATGGATACAAGTTCACCGACACCTACTACGAGAACGCCAAGGATCCCGAGGCCGCCTCGAAGTATGGCTACATGAAGTACCTGAACGACCTGGTTCTGTCGGCCGGCAGCAACATTCCCGGCACGAAGACCCCCATGATGATCAGCCTGTCCTCGGAAATCCAGAAGCAGTCCCTGGACAAGCCAGAGAACGTGATCATGAAGGAAGCTGTCAACTATTACAACGTGGAACTGCCCTGGCAGATCCTGCCCGAGGGACAGTCCTACGAGCTGTCCTACCACTCGGCCCTGGGGGCCATGTTGCCCGTCACGATCCCCGACGACATGAAGCTCATCGACCAGAAGCTGGACAACTACCTGCGGTCGGCCATCATCAAGATCATCACCGCCAAGGACGACACCGATTATGCTGCCCAGAAGGCACAGATGATGCAGGAGCTCCAGGACCTCGGCCTGAACACCTATTACCAGTACTGGGCCGACCTGGTCGCCTCCGTCAGGGACCAGATCGTCGGGTGATGCCAGGCCATCCGATCGATGCAGGGGGGCGGGCCGGACCCGCCCCCTTCCGCATCACCAGGATCGGGATGTCGCCTCCAATGGGCAGAAGGAAGGAGACCCGTCCATGTGGATGAACCGGAAGGAATATCGGCGCCGACTCGAGGGATGCTGGCTCGGCAAGAGCATCGGCGGCACCCTGGGACAGCCCTTTGAAGGCGTCCGGGGTGTCCTGGACATCCACGGATACACCCAGGACCTGTCCGACGGGGCGGAAGCCAATGATGACCTGGACCTGCAGCTGGTCTGGCTGCTGGCCGTGGAGAAATACGGCCGCGGGGTCGACGCAGGTATCCTGGCCGAGTACTGGCTGGATTTCATCCATCCCAACTGGTCCGAATACGGGGTCTGCAAGAACAACCTGCGGATGGGCATGCCGCCGCCCCTCTCCGGCGGTGTTTGCAACCTCCATGCGGCCAGCAACGGGGCCTGGATCCGGTCGGAAATCTGGGCCTGCCTCGCTCCCGGACAACCGGAGCTCGCTGCCCGGTATGCCATCGAGGATGCCAGCGTTGACCACGCCGGGGAAGGCGTATACGCCGCCGCCTTCTGTGCGGCCCTGGAGAGCGCGGCCTTTGTCCGGTCCGAGCCGGACCAGCTGATCGATATCGCCCTGTCCCATGTGCCGGAATCATGCGGTGTGGCCAGGGCGGTGGCCTCTGTCCGAGCCAGCCGGGCCGGCGGCCTGTCCTGGAAGGAGGCCCGCCGGGAGCTGTTGCTGGTCGAGCCTGACGCTTTCGGCCACCGGATGGAGGGCGACCCGGACACTCGGATGCCCATGGACGACAAGGATTACGTCTTCCCCCGCTTCAAACGCGACAAGCCCGCCTCGGCGAGCAGGCGCGAGACGCTAACCATCCCAGGACGCGCCGGCGCCACCGGCAGCAGATCCGTCGAGGTGGAGCATGTGCGGTCGGGGGCGACAATCCAGGACAGGCCGCGACGCAGCAACGCCCCGGCCCGTGG
>JAKPNJ010000089.1 GCA_029548445.1 Bacillota bacterium
GCCCAGGAACTTCGGCGCGAACACCATGGCCACGGCCTCGCCCCGGACCAGGAGGTCGGCCACCTCGTTGACGGGCAGCATCCGGTCCAGCGGAACGGAAACGCCTACGCCGTTGATGACGGCGGTATGGGCGACGGCCCACTCGTACCGGTTTTCGCCGATCACGGCGATATGCCCGCCTTTCAGGCCCATTCCCACCAGGGCGGTGCCGAAGGCCTCGATGTCCTGGACGAACTTCCGGTAGGTGCGGGTCTCCTCGGGGCCGTCGGGGGTCCGGTGGAACCGGTAGGCGAAGAGATCGCCATACAACTCGACGTTCTGGCGATACATCTCCATCAATGTCTTGAATTGTCTCCCCTGGAAATAGCGTTTCCCTGCGTAGGTCTGCATCGTATCCGTCCTTTCTCGTCTCCGGGTGGATGGGGCGGTGCCGCTTCAGGGATCAGGCGCTGGACAACGGGTTGGATGCCGGTCGTGGTCCCGGTCTGGACAAGGGAGGTGATTTGGCATATAAATATTTTGATTGTCCAACAATCGTATTCTAGCATCCGCTATGGTATCCTGCAAGTGTTCGACGCGACAGGAGCCGTGGCCGCCGCTTCCGACGGAAGACGGCTTCCGGTCCGGGCGGATCGGCCGGCGGCCGGTCCATGACAGACCTGTCAAATCAGGAGGCTCCCGACGTGCAGGACCCATCCCCCCCCCAGGCCGAACGGAAGCGGCGGAAACCCGCTGTCCGCGACATGGACCGGTACCCTCTCCGCCGCGGTTTCCGCGGCCATGCCGCCTTTGCCGTGCTGTCCGGCCTGTCCCGGCTCCTGCTGGACATGCGGGCCGAGGGGGTGGAGCATATCCCCGCCGAGGGGCCGTTCCTGCTGTGTCCCAACCATGAGACCTACCTCGACGGCCTGTGGGTCTGCTCCTTCCTGCCGCCAGCCCTGCTGGGCCGGCTGTGCAGCCTGGCCGCCTCGGACCTGAAGAATCGCCATGGACTGCTGGGCAGGATCATGCTCCGGATGGGCCGCAGCATTCCGGTGGACCGGTTCGGCAACCCCGTCCGGGCGCTGATCGTGGCCAAGCGGCAGCTGGAGAAGGGCGAGATCGTCCTGCTCCATCCGGAAGGGACCCGTTCCGCGACCGGGGAATTCGGGGAATTCAAGACCGGGGCTGCCTACCTGTCCGTCCGGACCGGGGCGCCCATCCTGCCGGTCTATCTCGACGGCGCCTACGTCATTTTCAATCGGCACCGGCCCCTGCCGAGCCTGCGTGACCCCGACACCCGACGGCGCCGGATCCTGAAAATCGTGTTCGGCCGTCCGCTGTATCCGGCCAAGGGGGAGGACGCGGAACGCCTGACCGAACGCCTGCGTCTCTGGATGGACGAGACCCGGGCCGCTTGCCGGGCCGCCCGCCGCCAGGCTGTCCGAAAGGCCGGGTCCGCTCAGTAACAGGCCAGGGTCAGGGCACCGGGCAGGATCTCGAAGACGATCTCGTCGGCCTCGCCGGATTCACCATCGCAGTTGAGATTCAAGGGGAGTTCCCGCTTCCGGAAGACGCCGGACCGGGTCCGGACCATGTGAATGCCCGGGCGGCCGTCCAGGTGGGTCCCATTGCGATATTTCGGCACAAGCCCCAGGATCTGGGGAACCGTTTTCCTGTCCACCAGGCACACATCCAGCAGGCCGTCCTCCAGCGAGGCACCCGGGGCCGGATGGAACCCGCCGCCATAGTATCCGCCGTTGCACACGGCGGCCAGGGTGAAGTCCCGGGCACCACGGAAGGACACGGGGTGTCCGTCCGGGTCTTCGCCCTCCAGCTCGCATTCCATGTGGAAAACCCGGTTCCCGGAGAGGCAGGCGAAGACGGCCAGCAGGTAGGAAAAGCCGCCAAGCCAGGGACGCCGGGCCACCATCCTCTTGGCATAGTTCCCGACCTCCGTGTCGAAGCCCAGGGAAGCCACGTTCACGAAGCACCGGCCGTTCATCCGCCCCACGTCGATGCGGCGGAACAGGGCCTCCGGGAGCCGGTCCAGGATGGCGAAGGCGCTTCGTTCGCGATACAGGCTCTTGACGAAGTCGTTCCCGGTCCCGATGGGCAGGACCCCCAGGGCAGCCGGGGTGCCCACCAGGCCGTTGACCACCTCGTTGACGGTCCCGTCTCCGCCGCAGGCGAACACCAGGGCATCCGCCCCCAACCGTTGGGCGGCGTCCCGGGCCAGGTCCGTGGCGTGGCCCGGCCGCTCGGTCAGGTGGATTTCATCCCGGTCGGACTTCCAGGGTGCCGACCGGATCCTGGCCTGGACCTCGGCATACAGGTGCCGTCCCGCTGTCGGATTGAGGATGAAGACTCGGGTTCCGGGACGCGGATCGTCGGGCATGGGACTCCTCTCAGGCCGTGGGGGCCAGCCGCTCCAGCAGCGGATCGATATTGTGGCCCGTGAACTCCCGAAGCTGGACCGACGCCTGCTCCAGCGCCTGCCGGATCCGGTCGATCTCCACGGGCCGCTTGATCTTCAGGGTCGTCGTCTTGATCATTTCCGTGAAGCCGAAGACATAATAGCGGATGGTCTTGAATTGGGGAAGGTGACGGTTGGCTTCGGCCACGACCCGGTCCAGCAGGGTCCGGAGGGCGGGCTCGTCGATCCCGTCGCCATGGGACCGGCGGACCTCCTCCATGTCCAGGACGAACCGGGCGCAGACCTCCACCTCCCCGTCCGGCACTTCGTTGCCCCACACCAGGGTTTCCCGGATCATGGGCGATTGCCCGACCAGGTGCTCGATTTCTTCCGGGAAGACCTTTTTCCCGTTTCGCAGGACGATCATGGACTTGAGGCGGCCCGTGATGCGGAGGTGGCCCCGCCGGTCGACCTGCCCGATGTCCCCCGTGTGGAACCATCCGTCCCGGATGGCCTCCGCCGTGGCGGCTTCGTCCTGGTAGTAGCCCTTCATCACCATGGGACCGCGAACCAGGATTTCGCCGGGGTCGCCGGGCCGCTCCGCATCCACCGCCAGGGTCGCGCCCCCGATGGGATGTCCCACCGTACCGGGTACGAATACCCGGGCATTGCATCCGGCCACCACGGGCGAGGTTTCCGTCAGGCCGTACCCCTGGTAAATGCGGACCCCGATGTCGTCGAAGAACTGCAGGACGGCGGGTTCGATGGGCGCTGCACCGCAGATCCCGGCGTTCCAGGCGCCGCCGAAGGCCTCGAGGAGGGGGGCGAACAGGCGGGGCCGCACATCGATTCCCAGCCGGCGGAGCAGCCGGGCCAACCGGATGGCGATCCGGACCGACCGTTCCTTCCCCTGCTTCCGGATGCCCTCCTGGAGCTTCCGGTGGAAGTTTTCAAACAGGAGGGGAACGCCGATGAGCAGCTGGATCCGGTATTCCTGCATGTTCTGCTGGATGTACCGGAGGCCGTCGGCCTCGCAGATCTCGCCGCCGATGTGGAGAGCCATGAAGAGGCCGCAGGTGTTCTCGAAGGTGTGGTGGAGGGGGAGGACGGACAGGAGGCGGGTGCCCGGGGCGAAATCGATGATCTGCGCCATGCCCCGGATGTCGGATGCGAGATTCCGGTGGGACAGCATGACCGCCTTGGACAGGCTTGTCGTCCCGGAGGTAAAGAGCAGGGACGCCAGGGCATCCGGATCGAGGGGGGCGTCGAGGTAGGCCCTGTCCCCGGCTGCCAGGCGAGCGGCCCCGGCGTCCAGCAAATCCTCCATCTCCAGCAGGACGGCAGCGCCCTTCCCGACACCGGCCGGGGCTTCGCCGCAGGCCCGGTCGGAGGCAAGATCCAATGCATCAGGAAAAGACAGGGCGGCTGGGCGGTCCGAGTCCTTCTGCCAGAGGGAACGGTCGATACAGATCCGCCATTTCAGTCGGGGCAGGCGGGCGGCGGCCCGGCGCAATACCGGTTCGAAGGACGGGGGATGGAACACTGCGTCCACTTCGCCGCATTCCAGCAGGGCCAGGATCTCCTCTTCAGGCAGGAGGCGGTCCAGGGGAACGGAGACGCCGACGCCGTTCAGGATCGCCGTATGGGCGAGACACCAGCCGTAGCTGTTCTCGCCGATGACCGCGATGCGCCGGCCGCCCAGTCCCAGGGCCAGCAGGGCCGTTCCCAGGGCGTCCGTCTCCTCCCGGAACCGGGCATAGGTCCTGGTTTCGATATCCCGGCGGGGAGCCCGCCGGAACCGGAAGGCGATCCGGTCGCCATGGAGGCGGACGCTGCGGTCGATCATCGTCCGAAGGTCGTCGAACTCCGGGACCTGGAAATAGGATCTTGCGTTCAGGATCTGCATGGTCTCACCTCATCGCGGGAGGCGGACGGCGTCCGGCCCTCCCGTGAGCTCCCGGGTCACGAAGTCCACCGCGTCCCGGATATTGTGGAGGGACTCGGCCTCCTCGTTGCTGATGCGAATGCCGAACCGCTCCTCGAGATCCACCACGATCTCGAACAGCAGGAGGGAATCCACCCTCAGTTCTTCCAGGAGGGAGGTGCCCTCCGTCAGTTCCTCCCGCGGAACGCGGAGGTGGTCGGCGATGGTTTCCAGAATGCTGTCCCGGATCGTGTCCCGGGTCCATCCGGTCATGGAAGCGTCCTCCTTTGGGCGGGTGGCGTCAGTCTTCCGTCAGGTTGTAGCGTCGGTACTGGTCCCCCACGAAGGTGGAGATCCTCTCCAGGACGGTCAGCAGGACCTGCTGCTGGATCGGGTCCAGGGGATCCAGGATCCGCTCCACCAGCAGGGTGTGGAATTTCATGTGCATGCGGTAGGCGAGCTTGCCCTTCCGGGTCAGCGAAACCCGGACGATCCGTCGGTCGACCTCGTCCCGGACCCGCTCCACATAGCCCTTGCGGACCAGCTTGTCCACCGCCACGGTCAGGGTCCCCGTCGTAATGGACAACCGGGCGGCCGTCTCGCTCATGGTCCTGGAATCGTAGAGCCCGACGCCCTCCAGGGTATGCATCTCGGCGATGGACAGGTCCTTGAAGCTGCCCTTCTGCAGGGCCCGCTGCTCCGTGACCAGGATCTTGTCAAAAATATCCAGCAGTTGATCGTTGACCCGGTCCCGTACTTCCGGACTGGTCATTGTGTCCTTCCCCCCTCCGCCGGATGATCCGCCATCCGATCGGTCGAGGATCGGGATGCCGTCAACTGGTTTGATTATCGAAATCTTCGCTTTTCAATTCATTGTAGCCGTCCGGCTCCGCCGATGCAAGAAGACGGGCGAGTTCACGGGTGTCTTCCGGGGTCAGGGCCGCGGACACCGATACCGCGTCGTCCTCGTACCGGACCGAGACCTCCCGCCCGTGCCGATGGATCCAGGATACCAGGCCGGCCTGCCGCTGGGGGATGCGGTAGGTGCGGACTGGCCCGGTCCGGTCGGCCCATTCCAGGAGGGCATTCCGAAGGGCCTCGGCTCCGGCACCGGTCAGGGCGGACACCTCGAAGACCCTGTCGCCGGTGCGCCGGGGCAGGGAGGCCATCCACCCGGAAGCACCCGCCGGATCCAGCAGGTCCGTTTTGTTCAGGACCACGAACCGGGGTTTCCCGGCGGCCCCCAGGGACTGGAGGACGGATTCCACTGTCTCCGCCATGGCATCGGCCTCCGGGTCGGCGGCATCGAGGATTTCCAGGATCGCATCGGCCTGGGTCGCCTCCTCCAGGGTCGACTGGAAGGCCTCCACCAGGGTGTGGGGAAGCCGTCGGATGAACCCGACGGTGTCGACCAGGACCACCGGCGTCGGGGAATCCCCGGGCAGGCGACGGACAGAGGGATCGAGGGTGGCGAACACCTGGTCCAGGACCAGGAGGTCGCTGCCGCACAGCCGGTTGACCAGGGTCGACTTCCCCGCGTTGGTATAGCCCACCACCGCGATGGACACCACCCGGCCGGCGCGGCGTTGTTCCCGGACCCGGTCCCGCCGTTCGGCCACGAGGCGCAATTCCCGCTCGATGGACTGGATCCGGCGTCGCAGGTGGCGCCGGTCGGTTTCCAGCTGGGTCTCGCCGGGCCCCCGGGTACCGATGCCGCCTCCCAGCCGGGAGAGAACGGTTCCCAGGCCGGTCAGCCGGGGCAGCCGGTACTTCAGCTGGGCCAGTTCCACCTGCAGGCGGCCTTCCCGGGACACGGCCCGCCGGGCGAAGATATCCAGGATCAGCATGGTCCGGTCGATGACCCGGCAGCCGACGCCCTTCTCCAGGTTCCGAATTTGGGATCCGGTCAGTTCGTCGTCCACCACCAGCAGGTCGGCCGACAGGGCCAGGACCGCCTGGGCCGCTTCCCGGAGCTTGCCGCTGCCGATAAAGGTGCCGGATTCCGGGGCGTCGCGCCGCTGGACCAGCCGACCCACCACCAGGGCGCCGGCGGCCTCGGCCAGGGCGGCCAGCTCGTCCAGGGACGCTTCCCCGACCCCCTCCCGGAACAGGGCGACGAGGATGGCCCGCTCGGGCCCGTGCCCGGTCTCCAGGGACTCGGACGGTTCGGGCCGGGGTACGGCGGGATCGATCACAGGTGGAACCTCCTCCGGATCTCGTCCCGGAAGCTCGTGCGCCGCTCCAGGACCGACAATAAAAGGGACAGGGACAGGCAGGAAACCAGGGAGATCCAGGACCAGGCCAGGCCGACCTGGCCCGTGACCGCGAGGTCGGTAACCAGCTCGATCCCGACTGTCAGGAGTCCGATGGCGGCGAAGACGCCGGCGGCGACGCCGAATCCCTGGAGCCACTTGCGCCGGATGGCGGCCGCTAGGCCCAGGGTGGCCAGCCCGGGCATCAGCACCAGGGGCAGGGCGAGGGTCGGGTACCAGGCCAGCCCGTTGGAAAGCATGGCGATCAGCAGGAGATAGAGGGCCAGGGCGACCGTGTCGGCCAGCATGAACCAGAGAAGGCGGGTCCTCCCCAGCAGCAGGGGGAAGACCACCGCCACCCAGAGCAGGCAGAGGGCCCCCAGGACGTACAGGCTCCAGGCGCCGCCTCCCGGCAGGACCAGGTTCAGGACCACGCAGACGGCCCCGGGCAAGGCCAGCAGGACCGACAGGATCGCCGCCAGGAAACGGCGGTCCGCCCGGTCCAGGAGCGGTTGGGCCCGGGGGGGGAAGGGCCGCTCGAACCGGGCCTCCCGATCGTCCTCCGAAAGGATGACGGGGGTTTCGCACAGGGGACACCGGGCTTCCGACGGCGACAGCTTGACTCCGCACCGGACGCAGTAGGGCATGTCAGTTTTCCTCCCTGTTGCTTTCGATTTCCACCGGGATGCCGGCCTGGACCAGGGACCGGAAAAAGTGGCGCTGGATGGACGCATCCCGGATCATGGACATGAAGGTCACGGACAGGGTGTTCCCGTATCCCGCGACAGCACAGACGATGGGTGTGGCGACGATGGGAGCCAGCAGGAAGTCC
>JAKPNJ010000101.1 GCA_029548445.1 Bacillota bacterium
TCCATGTGGTAGCTGTCCCGGGTAGCCGGACGCCACATGCGCTGCATGTCCCCCGGCAGGGAGCCCGAGGAGCCAATCACCACGGCATCTTTCGGAATCAGGCGGTTGATGGCGCCCAGGGCTGCCGTCTGGGTGAGGGCTGCCTTCAGATCCCGGGCAAACTCGCTGGCGCTGTGGGCGTTGTGGTCATTGACCAGGGGCGGGGTTTGATTGTCATGGACCATGCTGTCCAGCCGGTCCAGCTCCTGCTGCCAGGTGTCCCTGGCCTGTTTGATTTCATCGGTGTACGCAGAACGGTAGCCATCCAGCGCGGCTGTCAGGGCCAGCAGGCTCTCCCTGGCGTCCCCAATCAGGGGCAGGGCGTCCAACTTCATGGCCTGGAAGGGGGACACATTCAGGTTCAGGAACCTGGCCTCAGGATGGAACAGCCACTTGGAAGCGGTGGTGAAATCGGTGTAGCGGGTGCCCACGCCGATGATCAGGTCCGCCTCCCTGGCCAGGGTGTTGGCGGCCAGGGTGCCGGTGACGCCGATGCCCCCCAGGTTCAAGGGGTGGTCCCAGACCACAGCGGACTTGCCTGCCTGGGTTTCACCGAAGGGGATATTGAAGCGCTCTGCAAAATCCTGGAAAGCCTGGTGGGCCTCGGCGTAGCGCACGCCGCCGCCGCAGATCAGCAGGGGTTTCCGGGCGCCACGGATCAGCTGGACTGCCTCCTTGAGGGCCGCTTCCTCCGGGGGGCGCCGCTGCAGGCGGTGCACCCTTTTTTCAAAGAAGGACAGGGGATAGTCGTAGGCCTCCCCTTCCACGTCCTGGGGCAGGGCCAGGCAGACGGCACCGGTATCGGCGGGATCCAGGAGGATCCGCATGGCGTTGAGGCAGGCGGTCATCAGCTGCTCGGGCCGCTGGATCCGGTCCCAGTACCGGCACACGGCCTGGAAGGCGTCGTTGGCCGTCCGGTTGGGATTGTCGGGGAATTCCAGCTGCTGGAGTACCGGGTCGGGCTGGCGGCAGGCGAAGGTATCCCCGGGCAGGAGCAGCAGGGGGATCCGGTTGGCGGTGGCGGTACCGGCCGCCGTCACCATGTTCAGGGCCCCGGGGCCGATGGACGAGACACAGGGCAGGATCCGGCGGCGGCCATGCTGCCGGGCATATGCGGCAGCCGCATGGGCCATGCCCTGCTCGTTGTGGCCCTGGTAGAACCGAAGGCCGTGGCCTCCCTCCTCCAAGGCCTGTCCCACACCGGTGACACACCCGTGGCCAAACACGCCGATGAGCCCCTCGACGAACTTTTCGCACTGGTGGTCAAACTGGACATACTGGTTGTCGAGAAACCGAAGGAGTGCCTGGGCCACCGTCAGTCGGACCGTTTCCATGAAGTGCACCTCCTGTTGCGGGGATCCGTTGTGTTCCGATTCTTCCGTACCGTTCCGGTTACTCCGGCGGGCCCGGACGGAGGGTCCAGGCATGGGCGGGTTCGAAGGTCGGTGTTCCGTAGGGATTGCCAGGGAGGTGGCGGATCACCCAGAGATACCACATGGCATAGCCAGGGGCGGCGGCCTGGGGATGGGAGCGGCCGGGCGGAATCAGGACGGTGCTCCCCTCGCGAACCCGGACCACCCGGCTGCCGAGGCCGCAGTACCCGAACCCGGACGGGGGATTGAACCGGTAGTGGTAGATTTCGGGCTGGAGATGGTGGTGGGGCGGGTAACTGGACCAGCGCCCGGGGAAGGTGATCACTTCGCCCAGGACCAGGGAGGCGTCCGGCTGGCTGTCGGCATCGAAAACCGTCCGGACGGTCCGGGTTGCGGTTTCATCCAGGGTGCCATGGCCCCGGGCTTCTTCCCGGCACTCGCCGGGCTGGTAGAGTCGACTCGGAAAGGATCCGTCCTGGCGGGCGGACAGGCATACGACGTCGGCCAGCGGACCGACTCCCCGGACATCCACCCGAGCACCCGGCGGGACATGCAGCACCCAGGGGGACATGGAAAACGGATCCGGCCGGTGAATGGGGGTCTCCGGGCCACCGTCCCAGGACAGGCCGACCCGGCCCGACACCAGGAGAAAGGCCCTCTCCAGGGGGGAGGCATCGACATGGCGGTCGCCCGTTTCCATCCGGAGAACCGACAACCCGATACCCAATTCGGGGTTTCGGTCGACATCCGTGACGAGGGTCTGTCCGCGGGGAAACGGGGTTGCCCGTCGGATATGCATGGTTGCCTCCGATTGATCATATTTTGGTCAACTGTTTGTCATATCCTTGCCTCGATGATAGCACGCGAACGGCCAGCCCGCAAGGATGTCCAAGCCTCCGTTCCAACACGCGGCCGGCCAATCCGTGACGTATAATGGAAATCGATCCACCACGGTCCGGGGGTAGAGCAGGATGGGAAGGAACACCATGAACCATCGCCGAACAGGTCCGGCCGCACCCCGGAAGGTCCGGGCATTGGCCGGGGGTATCCTCCTCCAGGCGGGATTTTTAACGTTCCTGCTTGTTCTCCTGGTCCCGATGGCCGCCTGCGACCTTGGGCCCGCCAGTCCCACGCTGCCGCCGGACGGCTCTCCCAC
>JAKPNJ010000119.1 GCA_029548445.1 Bacillota bacterium
GGCTTGTGGTCGATGGCGGCGAGAATCCGTTCGCGGGGGGTCATGGCCTGTCCCATGGGGGCCTCCTGTGTGGATGGGTCATGTCCTGTCCCATCGAGCCTGTTGTACAGGCTGCTGTAGGATTCGGTCCTATCGGAATGCCTGCAGCGCCTCGAGGAGCGCGATGATGTTGTCCAGGGGTGTTTCCGGCATGATGCTGTGGCTCGTGCCCGCGATGTAGCCCCCCCGGAACCGCCCGAACCGGTCCACGATCCGGCAGAACTCCGCCCGGACATCCTCCGGGGTCCCGGTGATCAGGGTCCCCTGGACATCGACGCCGCCGTTGAAACAGAGATGGCCGCCGAAGCGGCGGGCCAGTCGGTCCAGGTCCATCGCCTGGGGCTGGACCGGGTTCAGGACGGAAAGCCCGATGTCGACGAGGTCAGGCAGGATGGCCTCGATGTTCCCGCACAGGTGCATCCAGACATGCAGGCCGGCATTCCGGGCCTTCTCGAACATCCGGGCGTAATCCCGCCGATACAGCCGTCTCCAGTCCTCCGGATCGATGAGCAGGCTGCGCTGGGATCCCCAGTCGTCGGAAAAGAACACGGCATCGACCTTTCTTTCAATCCATCGGTCGATCATGCCGAGGTTGATTTCCAGGATCCGCTCTTTAAGAGCCATGAACTCCCGCTCGAAGAAGTACGGGTCGGTCAGGGCGTTGTCGAATCCCCGGAGCATCCACAGGCGCTCGAACAGGGTGAACCAGACCGTGCCGACCGTGTACTTCCCGTCCCTGTTCTGCAGGCGTGCGTCCGCCATCCGGAAACGTCCCTCTGCGTTTGGCTCGGGGAAATGGACCTGCGGGAGCCGCTCATACCCATCCTCCATGGGATGGTGGGTCGTGATCATCCCGTGGCCGTCATCCCGCCAGCCGACGCCCCACTCGTCGACCTTCCGGACAATGCCGTCCCGCCTGTCTTCCTGGTCGATCCAGCACCAGAGAAAGGGCTCGGACTCGGCCAGGGAGCCAGCCAGCAACTCCCGGATTCTCGTCTCCTTGTCCCGATCCTTTTCATGGAGAAAGTTGAAATTGACGTTGATCGTACTCGGGAGCCGGTCGGGCCCTCGGAATTCAATGGCCTTTCGGAAGAGATCCCTCCCGGAGTCCATGAAGCATCCCCCCTCCAGCGCGCCCGACTGCGTCCTGTCGCGCCCTGTCGCGCCCTGTCGCGCCCATCGCAGCCCTATCCCCGTCATCATAGCCTGTCGGCCCCTTCCCGACAATCGCACTTTCTTGGGTTTATAATCAAAAAGTAGGGCCGGGTGCGAAACAGCTGCCCGGCGCGACCCGCGCCTCGCATCCGCCGCACCGCCGTGCACCCGCAGGAGGGACCCCATGGCCATTCGGAACCGGCAGATTGTCCTGATCATGACCGACACCCAGCGCCACGACATGCTGGGCTGCTACCGCGACACGGGGCTGCGGACGCCACACCTGGACGCCCTGGCCGCGGAGGGAATCCGCTTTGAAAAGGCCTACACGACCCAGCCCGTCTGCCAGGCCGCCCGGGCCGCCCTGTTCACCGGCCTGTACCCCCACGAATGCAACGGCTGGGTGAATTCGTCCGGCCTGGCCGACAACGTGCACACCGTCGGGGAGCGCCTCCAGCGGCACGGCATCCACACCGCCTACATCGGCAAGTGGCATCTCGACGGCGGCGACTACTTCGGCCTGGGCCGCTGTCCCCGGGGCTGGGATCCGGCCTGGTGGTTCGATATGCGCAACTACCTCGAGGGCATGACCGAGGCGGACCGGATCCGATCCCGGCGGACCGAGAGCATGAAAAGCCAGCCCATTTCCGCCGAGTTTACCTTCGCCCACCAGTGCGGCGACCGGGCCCTGGCCTTCCTGGCCGCCCACGGGAAGGAGGATTTCTTCCTGGTGGTGTCCTACGACGAGCCCCACGGCCCCTGCCTCTGTCCGCCGCCCTTCGACACGATGTACGAGCACTACACTTTCCCGAAATCCGCCAACGTGGCCGATACCCTGGCCGACAAGCCGGCGCACCAGCGGGTCTGGGCCGGCGATTTCCTCCATTCGGACAAGGCGGCCCTGGAGATCCGGGCCCCCGCCTTCTTCGGCTGCAATTCCTTCGTCGACCAGGAGATCGGCCGGGTCACGGCGGCCATTCGCCGGGAGGCCCCGGATGCCCTGATCCTCTACACATCCGACCACGGCGACTTCCTCCTGGGCCACTCCCTCTATGGCAAGGGGCCGGCCGCCTACGAGGAGATCACGCACATCCCCCTGCTCATGAGCGGCCCCGGCCTGCCACCCGGCCGAATCGACCCGGCGCCGGTGTCCCACATCGACCTGCCGCCGACGATTTTCGATCTCATGGGCCTGCCGATCCCGCCGGTCTTCAGCGGCCGCAGCCTCCTGCCCCGGCTGGCCGGCCAGGCCGTCCCCGACAGCGAACCGGTGTTCATCGAGTTCGGCCGCTACGAGGTCGACCATGACGGGTTCGGCGGCTTCCAGCCCCTGCGGGCGGCCTATGACGGCCGGTACAAGCTGGTCCTCAACCTGCTCGCGACCGACGAGCTCTACGACCTGGAGACCGATCCGGACGAAATGGACAACCGCATCGGGGCGCCGGCGCTGCGGGCGGTCCGGGACCGGCTCCACGACGCCATCCTCGCCCACATGAACCGAACCCGGGATCCCTTCCGGGGTTATTACTGGGAGAACCGGCCCTGGCGCAGCGACGCGCCGGCCCCCACCTGGGCCCACACGGGCATGACCCGCCAGCGGGAGGACGAGGACTACGAGCCGCGGCAGCTGGACTACGACACGGGCCTGCCCATGGCGGAGGCGGTCCGGAAGAAGTAGGGCCGGGGGCCGGGGAAGCGGGGCCGGGGGAAACCGGGGCGAAGGCGCTCTCCTCCCCTACAGCCGGTTGTCGTACTCCCAGGTGTCCGGCGGGACGCCGTCCTCCTTCAGCGAGGCGCCCAGGGCCAGGATCCGGGAACGGAAATGGCGGACCTCCCCGGCCAGGGCGGGGTCGTGGATCCGGTTGCGCTCCTCGTGGGGGTCGTCCTGCAGGTCGTACAGTTCCTCGTACACCGGCTGCTCCCGGCCGAAGGCCGTGGCGTCGAGGCCGGTCCGGTAGTCGTCCAGGGTGCCCTTGAACCGCCGGGTCGCCTGGGCCGGGTCCTCCGTCCGGCGGAAGTAGCGGATGTACTTCCAGCGCCGGGTCCGGACGCACTCGCTGCGGGGATAATTCTGGATGTCCATGAGGGCCTCGGCGAACAGCTCCTCCCGCCAGGGGACGGCCGGTTCTCCGCGGACCAGGGGCACGAGGGACGTACCCTGCATCGTATCGGGAACGGGCAGCCCCGCCAGCTCCAGGACGGTGGGCGCCAGGTCGGGAATCGCCACCATCTCGTGTGCGACCCGGCCCCTGGCGGAGGACGGAAGCCGCGGATCGCAGACGATCAGGGGAATCCGGAGGTCCGGTTCGTAGAGGAGGCTCTTCCCGCCCAGCCCGAACTCCCCGAAATGGAGGCCATGGTCCGTCGAAAAAACGAGGATCGTGTTGTCTGCCTCCCCCAGTTCGTCGAGCTTCGCCCGGAGACGCCCGATCATCCGGTCCACCCCCGTGACGGTCTGGGCCGTCCGCACGATCTTCTCCCGCATGGTTTCCGGCATCCGGACATAGTCGTAATACGGAATCTGGATCCCGTTGTAGACGTCCGGCGGCAGTTTCGGCTCCGCGTGCTCCCAGGCGGACCGGTAGGTCTTCGGCAGCGGGAAGTCGTCGAACCGGTCCCGGTATTTCTGGACATAGAGCGGGTCGTCAGTGGGCCGGAGCTGCATGTCCGTGGTGCCGCAGTCGTGGGGGAGATTGAAGGTAATGCAGAGGCAGAAGGGCTGGTCCATGGGGCGGCTGGGCAGGGGCGAGGGGCAGGCCTCCAGGAACGCCGGCTGGGGGTCGAGGAAGTTCATGGCCCCCTCCTCGAAGACTTCCACCTGGGTGTCGAGGCGGGCGTTGCGGTAGATGGCGCCCCGGGGGTGCTCCTTGACGTAGAAGAAGCTGTGGCCGTGGTTGCCATACCAGTAATCGAAACAGGATTCGAACAGGCCGCTGTCATACCCGCCGCGCCCCGCCGGCACATGATTCTTCCCCACCCAGCCGAGGAAGTACCCGTTTTCCTTCAGAACCATGGGGAAGCTGCGGGACCAGGCCCGCTCCGTCAGGGCGGACCGGCTGTTGAAGTTGACCCCATGGCGCCGCTCCCACTGGCCCAGGTAGTGGCCCGTCCGGCTGGGGGTGCACAGGGGGCTCGTGCAGAAGGCCTGGTCGAACCGGACCCCCTCCCGGGCCAGGGCATCCAGGTTGGGGGTCTCCAGGATGGGATGCCCTGCGCAGCGCATGTACTCCGCGCGATGGTCGTCGCCGAGGATGTAAATAATGTTGGGCCGGTCCCGTTTCATGTTCGTCCCTCCGGTTCCTTCCGGGCTGCCGGTTCGCACCGGACAGCCGGTTCCCTCAAGGCACCGACGGATCATCGCCGCCGACGGCGCGGCCTGATGGCCCGGCCGGTCGACGGGGGTGTCGCCTGCCCTCCATGATACGGGATTTGGGGGAAGGTGGAAACGGGATGGCGAGGACTTTCAAAGTGCATCGGGTCATTGACCTGGCCGACGTCCGGAGCGCCGGAAAGAATGTCCGACTCAGGGAAAGGCTTTCCGGATGTGGCCCAAAACCCGTGCCGCCGCATCCCGGGCGCCGTGCTCCCGGGCGACCTGTTCGCCCAACTTCCTGGCGGATTCCACGACCTTCGGCATCCGCGCGGCGTCTATGGCCGCGGCGAGGCGCTCCACCGACAGGCGCTTCACCGGAATCGGCGCCGGCCCCGTGCCCAGCTCCCGGACGCGCTGCCCCCAGGCAAACTGGTCGTTCCCATGGGGGATCACGACCATCGGGATGCCGGCCCTGAACCCCTCCGCCGTTGTGCTGGCCCCGCCATGGTGGATGGCGAGGGCACAGCGCGGAAACAGCCAGGCATGCGGCACGGCCTCCACCACAAGACAGCTGTCCGGCAGGTCCGCCATCCGCGCAAGCCCGCCCGAGCCCGTCGCCAGGACCGCCCTCGACCCGGTCCGGCCCAGGGCGTCGACCACCCGGCGTGTGACCTGTTCCGCTTCCGGGCCGTTGCCGATGCTGCCGAACCCGACATACACCGGCTTCTCCCCCTTCCCGAGGAAGTCCGTCAGTTCCTTCGGCGGGTCATGGGCCGCTGGCGCGTCCAGGAACCAGTACCCGTACGCGTTGGAAGCAGCCGGCATGGGGAAGACGCAGGGACTGCACGAAACCAGCTTCAGGTCGCCGGAAGCCGTCGGGTTCTCCAGGCGAACGTCCCGGCGCCCCTGTCGCTCGTAGTATAGTTGGACCGGCTTCTTCGTCGCGGTCCAGAACAGCCGCTGGAAGAGACGGTGGGTTGCGCGGTTCAGGAACCGGGGCGGATGCATCGGGAAGAACAGCAGCGCCGGGTACTCGCCGGTCTCTAAAAGGGGGAACGGCGATCCGAGGATGGAGGGGATGCCTTTGTCCCGGGCGATGAAGTGGCCGATGGACGCGCCGGGATGGTACAAGATGGCCTCGGCGTCGTTGCAGGCTGCGACGAAGTCCTCCTGCATCCCGACCAGGCGATCGAGGAATCGCGGGTCCGACAGCATCGCCATGGCCCGCAGCGGCCGATCCGCCCTGGCGGCCTCCTGCAACTCACCGCTTCTCATCAGTTCCGAAACGCTGCCGCGGGTAGGCCGAAACGCCAGTCCGTACGACTCCGCGAGGGATTGGAATTCATCCGGGGCCGCGATGGAGCAGGTCGCCCCCTGGGCGTCCAGTTCCCTGGCCAGGGCGACATACGGCTGGACATCTCCCCGGGTGCCGGCGGTCAGGATCGTGATCCGCATGATGCCCTCCCCTTTTTCAGGACGAAGAGGATGAAGTTCGGCACCCGAAGCTCGTCGTCCAGCTCGGGATACAGGGCCAGTTGGTCCCGGTCCGGGGTCGGCTCTGCCAGGTCCTCGAGGAGGAACCCGCAGCGAAGGAAGCTTCGAACATAGGTTTCCAGCGTCCGGTGGAAATTCGTGACCCGGACACCCAGCATCCCGAAGCGCCGTTCGCCTTCGTCGAAGTACCGGTCCAGGATCACATGGTCCTTCGTTCCGTCCTCCTGCCGCTTCCATTGGCCCGTGGCCGCCCGCATGGGATGCACGTTCGCCACGACGAACCGTCCGCCCGTCCGCAGGACCCGGTGGATCTCCCGGTTGTTGGCGTCGATGTCGGGCAGGTCGCACTGGTTCAGGTACGACACTGCCAGGTCGAAGGTCCCGTCCCCGATGTCCCGCAGGTCCTGGCCATCGGCGACCCGGTACTCGTCCCGCCCGGACCGCAGGGCATGGGCCGCCTCGACCATGGGCCCGCACAGGTCCACACCCAGCACCCGGCGGGCGCCCCGCGCGGTCAGCATCCGGGAAAACCGCCCCTCGCCGCAGCCGCAGTCCAGCACATCCAGCCCCTCCACATCCCCGCAGGCCGCGAGCACGGCGGGGTCCAGAAGCCCGGCTCGCGCCGCGTTCCTGCCTTCCCGCATTTCCCGGATCCACGCGGGAGCCAGCTCGATCCATTCCCGGACCAGGGTGTCGGGATCCTGTGTCATGCGTCCATGCCTCCATCCTCTAGCCGATTTCCGGCCCGTCCGCCTATGCGCCAGCCGGCAGCGGACATGTCACGAGCATAGCACGAACAGGCCGCGGACAGGACTCGAACAGGCCACGGACAGGTTTCGGAAAATGTCATCCTTCCGGGCTGATTCTTTAGGATCAAAAGCCCCGTCTCCCGATGTCCCGCAGGTCCTGGCCTTTGGTTCAGGGCACCTCGTCCAGGTCCCAGGCCACACCGTCGACGGCCGGGTCCGGCTCGGTTACCGGTTCGCTCGGGAGGCCGATGTAGGTATAGGCGTACGTCGTCGGATGGTCGAAGATGAACTCATCCCGCAGAAAGACATCGTTGTCCGGCCGGTTTTTCAGGTCCTGCTCCCCGACGGCTGTCATGAGGTCGGGCACATCGTACGTCACATGGAGCGAGAAACGGCAGGGCGTCGATGTCAGCCCGAAGAACAGGTTGCGGAACTGGGTCCACTCGCTGGTGGTCGTCGGGGTCTCCTTCAGGTAGATCGGAATGGCGATGTACTGACCCGGTTCCAGGGCCGGGATCGGGAACGACTGGCTTCGGTAGATGGGCACATACCCACCGCCTTCGGTGCTGTAGCCGAATGTGGCGGTCCCGGGAACACTGCGCTCCGAGCCGGTGTTGTTGACGAGCAGGACGAAGGAGCCAGGCCGGTAGATCCTGTCCGAAGCGGGCTTGAGGTATCCGACACCCAGGGGGTTGGTGTAGGTGGAGGCGGCCCGGGACTCGATCTCGGCCATCATTTCGTTCCGGATCTGCGACCGGATCTCGTCCGTGATCTCGTTGGGCGGGATGCCGACTTGCGCACAGGCCTCGCTGACGGCGATCTCCAGGGCATAGTCGAGGCCCTCGGAGGCCAGCGCCGTGAAATCGGGCAGGGTCGGCGGCAGGCCGATCATGGCGAGACCCGTATCGGCCAGGATGGTGACGGCGACCTGGACGGCGTCCTTCAGCTTGCCGTCGGGAAGGACGGAGACGACCGTTTCGATGACCGCCGCCTTGGCTCCGTTGTATGCGTTGGACACGGACGTACAGATCGAGGACGCCAGGTTCCACATCTCGCCCCACAGGGACGAGGAATCCTCGATCGACAGGGGGAACTTCGCCCCGACCGGCAGCCACTCGTCCAGGGTGGCCTGGTACTGCTCGAGGGTCATGTAGGGATCCTTGTCGAAGAAAATGAGCTGCCGGACAGCGGTCGGCAGGTCGAAGTGATACCGGCTGTAAGGGTACAGGGTCTTCCCGACATTGTAGTTGTGGATCGTGAAGGCCATTTCATGGGCCTCGATGCGGCGCGTGACCTCGAACCACTGCTTCCAGTCGGGCGACTCCCATTGCATCGGCTCGTAGGACATGAAGCGGGTCAGGGGGACCCGGGAACGTACCCGGACGATTTCCGTGGGGAGGAAGTCTGCCTGGGTCAGGGTCGAGAGGTCCCGCCCGAACAGCGAACCTGTATAGTAGATGACCTGGGTCTCGGAAGCGATGGGGACCAGTTCGCCCGGCCCGGTGGGCGACCGGGTCTTGAAGACCATGCGGCCGTAGTACTTCAGGATCTTTGACCCGACGTCCGACGCCGGCGGGACAAACGCATGCAGCGGCAGGCTGAACGGGATCGGGAGGTTGTCATACGCCAGCCCCTCGGCCCAGTCGAGGTCAAAGACAAGTCCCTTGGGGTTGTCGAACACCCCCTTCTCGAAGGGTTCGGTGGCCACCTGGAAGACACAGGTGTACGTATCCACCGGGGCGCTGCGCACCTCGAGGTTCCATTCCTCGTCGTCCGGGTGGGCGAGGAACCCTTCGTCCGGGACATGGAGGACGGGATTGCCGCCCACCGTTCCGGCTTTCTTCCCGGCCTCGGCGGACCAGACCCGGATGACGAGGGACGATGTGGCGGTGTCGATGGCCTCGTTCCAGACCGTTCTCGGCACGCCGAACTGGAGCTCCATTCCCTCCCCCGGATCGCCGATCACGGTTCCGCTCCGGTCGACGGCCACGGCCCGGAGATAGAGGTTGTACTGCGCCTGGTATACGATGGAGCGATCGGCGGTATAGGAGAACGGGGTGCCGTCGTTCTCCGGCGGGGTCGTCCCGGCCTGGACGGGAATCTCCACGCGCCCGACGAGGGCGTTGAAGTCGAGGGGAAACGCGCCGGCCTGGGGATCGACTTCGCCGCTGGCCAGCAGGCCTCGGGGATCCAGGGTGTCTTCCGTGGCAAACCCGACGAATGGGGTTCGGGAGACCTGCCAGACGATGGTTTCGGCCTGGTCGGTGGCGATGTCGAGGGAGATCCACCGGGTGGCGTCCGCATTCCGGTTGAGGAAGGGAACACCGGTATCCAGGTACCGCGACGGGGCGGGCGTCGGCGTCGGCATCGGGGTCGGGCTTGGCGCCGGCGTCAGGACCGGGGTCAGGACCGGGGTTGGCTCCAGGGTGGGGCTGGGGGCCGCCGTCGGGGTTGGCCCTGGCGTCGGTGTTGGTTTTTGCGTCGGCGTCGGCTTCGGGGTCGGACCCTTTGTGGGGGTCGGCGTCACCGGGACGGCGATGGTGAAGCGGGGCGACACCCCGGCGGCATAGGGGCTGGTCCGGTCGTCGTCGAAATAAGTCTCCACCCGGAACTCACACATTGCAGAAGGCGTCGCAGGCACCACCAGGTCGTAGGTCCGGAGGGATGCGCCCGAATCCAGCAGGACCCCCTTCTCGATTTCCGTGTACTTCGATCCGCCGTCCGTACTGAGATAGATGTCGAATTTCATCCCCACGGGATTGGCGAGGGTAAACTGCAGCGTAAAGGTCGTGCCGGCCTGCAGCACCGCCCCTTTTGTCGGGGCCTGGATTTGGATGGTCTCGAAGAAGTCGCCAATGGGCCGAAGGGAAACGGCGAGGATCCGGGGCGAGAACCGGGCCGGGGCGCCCCCGAGCACCGGCGGGCCCAGGGAAACGGCGGATGACCTTCCGGCGTCCGCGGAGACATCCGGACGCGATGGCCCGTCGGACATGCGCAGGGTCACAACGGTCCTGTACGCGATCCGGGTGATGCGGCCGGACTCGTCGAACTGCCGTGCGCGCTCCAGCTGGGTCAGGTCGGCCGGGGAATCGCCGATCGTCGCCTCCGGAAAGTCGTCGTCGGCCGGGCGGAATCCCCGGGTTGCGACCCAGGAAGCGGCCAGTGCGGACAGGACGAGGCAGGGAACGAGGATCAGGGCGAGGATTCGGACAGTCTGCCGCTGCAGTTTCATGGTCCACACTCCCGAAGGCTGGACGGACTGCAAATCCCGGGAAGCCATCCGTCCCGAAGCCGAACGAACCGCTATGCCAAGCCCAATTCCCTA
>JAKPNJ010000137.1 GCA_029548445.1 Bacillota bacterium
GGCCTCGGCCATCTTGTGGATATCTTCCTTTTTCTTGAACGCTCCGCCGGCGTTGTTCGAGGCGTCCATCAGCTCGCCCGCCAGCTTCTCCCGCATGGTCCGCTCGCCGCGGTTCCGGGCGTAGGTGACGAGCCAGCGCAGGCCGAGGGTCTGGCGACGCTCGGGACGCACCTCGATGGGCACCTGGTAGTTGGCGCCGCCGACGCGGCGGGCCTTGACTTCCAGGACCGGCATGACATTCTCGAGAGCCTTGAGGAACACTTCGAGCGGATCCTGGCCGGACTTGGCCTTGATCTGGTCGAACGCCTCGTAGCAGATCTTCTGTGCGACGCCCCGTTTCCCGTCCTTCATGATGTTGTTGATGAGCTTCGTCACCCGCACATCACCATAAATGGGATCCGGGAGCACATCCCGTTTTGCGACATGGCCTTTTCTAGGCACTTGTCTTCCCTCCTTTCGTGGCAATGCGGCGCTTTGCGGATCGATCCGCCGGCCGATGCCACAGGTACTCACGTGTCTTCCGGACGTGTCGTGCCGTCCACGCCATGTCCCGGAGCCAACTCGCCCCGTCCGGGTTTCCGGACGTATGCGGGACTTCGGTATCTGACAGTGTACTGTGCACTATAAGTCCAACCTGGAGGCTTACTTCTTCGCCTTGGCAGCAGTTTTGGCCGCCTTGGGCCGCTTGGCTCCGTACTTGGAGCGCCCCTGCTTGCGATTGGCGACTCCGGCGGTGTCCAGCGTACCGCGAACGATATGGTACCGGACGCCCGGGAGGTCCTTCACGCGGCCACCGCGGATCAGGACGACGGAGTGTTCCTGCAAGTTGTGGCCGATTCCCGGGATGTAGGCGGTTACCTCGATCCCGTTCGTCAGGCGGACCCTGGCGACCTTCCGAAGGGCCGAATTCGGCTTCTTGGGCGTCGTGGTCTTCACCACGGTGCACACGCCGCGCTTCTGCGGCGCCGAAATGTCAGTCGGACGCTTCTTCAGGTTGTTGATCCCGACCTGCAGGGCCGGCGCCGTCGACTTCCCGACTTTCGTCTCGCGACCCGCCTTGACCAGCTGGTTGAACGTAGGCATCAATACACCTCCTTTCATGCAAAATCCCCGCCAAGCCGCAGAACGACGCCCTTTCAGGCCGATTCCGCACCCCGACAGGCAACTCAGTATAACACCGCAAGGAGAGTGACGCAAGATAAAACTGGCCACCGGCTTGCGGAACGTTTCCGGCTCCTGCCTGGCTCGGTGCGCCCAGGCGAGGGACGTTGACAAGGTAGGTCCATGTCCCTGCAAGGGATATGGACAGCCTGGGTCAATGTTGCGAGCCGGGCGCACCAGCCGGAACTCCGACCCGACGGTGTGTGGTTGTTTCTTTATCCTGCCTGGCTCGGTGCGCCCGGGCGAGGGACGTTTTCACAGGGATGTGCGCAGGGCCTGCCCATGTTTGGTACCATGGAGACAAGCGAACCCGCCCCCGCGGCGGAAAGGAGCCTCCCATGGCGAACGACCCCTTCCCCAGGACGACGATCGGCGGCCTCTCCGTGTCCCGGCTGGTCATCGGGACCAACTGGATGAACGGGTTCAGCCACAGGACCCCGGCCCAGGACCGGAACATCCGGGAGCTCAACCACAGGCACCCGGACAACATCGCCGACATCCTGGAGGTGTTCCTGGACGCCGGGGTGGACACCATCCTGGGCGGTATCGGGCAGGTGGTGCTGAAAGGAATCCGGGCCGCGGAGGACCGGACCGGCCGGAAAATCCACATCATCAACACCCCCCGCTTCGATGTGGCCGACACGCGGGAGGGCCGGCAGGACGCCGAACGGGCCTTCCGGGCGACCCGGGACATGGGGGCGGAGTTCTGCTTCCCCTTTCACGGGATGGTGGAGCAGCTGGTCGACAAGGAATCCCGGACCATCCGCCGCCTGCCGGACTACCTGGCCATGATCCGCGACCTGGGCATGATTCCGGGCCTGTCCGCCCACATGCCCGAAGTGATCCTCTATTCCGACGAGCAGGGATACGACGTGGAATCCTATCTCCAGATCTACAACGCCCAGGGGTTCCTCATGCAGCTGGAAATCGAGACCGTCAACCGGATCATCTGGAACGCGAAGAAGCCGGTACTGACCTTCAAGCCCATGGCGGCGGGACGGATGACGCCCTTCGTGGGGCTGAACTTCGTGTGGAACACGATCCGGGACCGGGACCTGGTGGCGGCGGGATGCATGACGCCGGACGAGGCCGCGGAGGTTGTCGAGATCTCCAGGGCCGCCATCGACCGGCGCCAGGTGGACATTCGGGAACGGGGCAGCATCTCGGCGATGCCCCTGGACTGGTAGGCGGCAGGATCCGGAGACCCGCCGGCCGGCATACGCTACCGGAAATCGCGGATATCCGTATTCCCGTCAATGACAAGGCACTCCACGTCGAGGTGGCGGGCCCAGTCCTGGAGCTGTTCGGTCGTCACATGGAAGGAGAACGCCGTGTGGTGGGCGCCGCCGGCCAGGATCCAGGCCTCGGCCGCCTCGGCCAGGCTGGGCAGCGGCTTCCAGAGCAGGCGGGCCACCGGCAGGCGCGGCATGGGGATCGTCGGCCGGACGGCCTCCACCTCATTGACGATCAGGCGGAATCCGTCGCCCATATCCACCAGGGAGGCGTTGACCGCCGGCCCTGCGGCGCCGTCGAAGACCAGGCGGGCCGGATCGGCCTTCCCGCCGATGGAGAGGGGATGGACCTCGATCCGGGGCCGGTCGGCCGCCAGGGTGGGGCAGACTTCCAGCATGTGGGCGCCCAGGACCATTTCATTGCCGGGCTCGAGATGGTAGGTGTAATCCTCCATGAACGAGGTGCCGCGGTTGCCGGCCATGATCTTCAGGAGCCGGACCATGGCAGCGGTCTTCCAGTCGCCCTCGCCGCCGAAGCCGTAGCCGGCCGCCATCAGGCGCTGGACCGCGAGGCCGGGCAGCTGGGGAAGGCCGTGGAGATCCTCGAAGGTCGTCGTAAAGCCGCCGAAGCCGCCCTCTTCGAGGAAGGCCTTCATCCCGGCCTCGATGCGGGCCTGCTCCCGGACGGCATTCCGGGATTCGTCGGACGAGAGGACGCCCTCGCCGAAGGCATACAGCGCGGCGTACTCCTCCATGAGCCGATCCACCTCGGCCCCGGGGACCGCCTGTACCCGGCGGACGAGCTCGCCGACGCCGTATCCGGACACGGACCAGCCCAGCTGGATCTGGGCCTCCACCTTGTCGCCCTCGGTGACCGCGACTTCCCGCATGTTGTCGCCGAACCGGGCGATCTTCAGCCGGCCGCTCTCCAGAACCGCCACCGACGCCCGCATCCAGTCCGCGATCCGGGCCAGGGCCGCGGGATCCTGCCAGTAGCCGACCACAACTTTCCTCGGCAGCCGGAGGCGGGCCCCGATGAACCCGTGCTCCCGGTCGCCGTGGGCGGACTGGTTCAGGTTCATGAAGTCCATGTCGATGGTGTCCCAGGGGATGTCCCGGTTGTACTGGGTGTGGAAGTGGAGCAGGGGCTTCCGGAGCCGGGTCAGCCCGGCGATCCACATCTTGGACGGGGAGAAGGTGTGCATCCAGGTCACGATCCCGGCGCAGGTCCCGTCCTGGTTGGCCTCTTCGCAGAGGCGGGCGATGGCGTCGGGGGTGGTCAGGACAGGGCGGAAGACCAGGCGGCAGGGGATGGCCGGATGGCGGTCCAGGACATCGGCCATCTCCCGGGAATGGGCCTCGACCTGGGCCAGGGTGTCGGGCCCGTACAGGTGCTGGCTGCCGGTGACGAACCAGATGGCGTATTGTTTCAGGTCCATGGTCAAACCTCCTTCGGGAGACGGGCGGGGGGGCTTCGGAATGCGTCAAGTTGTATGTACAAGTTTAGCGCGGTTCCGAGCCGTTGGCAAGGGTTCCCGCCCATTCGGGAGGCGGGATCCGACGAATGGGACGCAGGAGGGATGACGGCCGGTCCGGCCTCAGCCTTTCTGGTTGTGGAAGGCGTCCAGCATGGCCAGCAGGTTCTCGGGGGGAACATCGGAGGGCACCGCGTGGGTGGGGGACGCGATGTAGCCGCCGCCCCGGCCCATGATGCCGATGATTCGGCGGGTCTCGTCCCGGACCCGGTCGGGGGTCGCGACGGGGAGCAGCTGCTGGGTGGAAATGCCGCCCCAGAAGGCCAGGTCCCGGCCGAACTCGTGCTTGACCTTTTCGATGTCGTAGATCTCCGGCTGGAAGGTCTGGTACACATCGAGGCCGATTTCGACCAGCTCGGGGAACAGGGCTTCCACATCGCCGCAGGAATGCTGGATGATGGCCTTCCCGTTCTTCTTCGCCCGGTCGTACATCCGCCGGAGCCGGGGCTTCAGGAAGCGGCGCCAGGACGCCGGGCCCATGATCTGCCCGTGCTGCTGGCCCCAGTCGTCGCCGAAGTAAAATCCGTCCAGGGGATACTCGTTGACCAGGTCGATGATCCGGAGGTTGTACTCGCAGATCCGGTCCAGCAGGCCCTCGACGAAATCGGGTTCCGTAATCATGTAGCACAGGAGATCTTCCATGCCGCAATAGGACCACGCCCGCTCGAACAGGGAGAACCCGATGCCGTAGAGGGTGAAGCGATCCCCGGCGGTGGCGAGGACATGCTCCACCTCGGCCCGGATCCGGGCCTCGTTGAGGAAAGGCTCCCGGAGGCGGGACAGGTCCGGCTCGGACAGGATCGGCCGGTCGATGACCCCGATGTCGCGATCGGCCCCGGTGCGGTTCCAGGTGACGCCATAGTCGTCCAGGAAATGTCCCGGCCGGTCGGGCCGCTCGGTGGGCCAGCCCCAGTACTGTCCGCCGTGGAGATGGAACCCCTGGCGGTCCAGGAATCCGGGGTCCCGGACGAAGTCCATGAACCGCTCGTGCTCCTGGTGGGTCAGGTCCATGTGGAAGGGGACGAAGTCGGTTTCCTGGTGGGCGATGGCTGCCCGTACCCGTTCTCTTCGGTTCATGTGCGCACCTCCTGGATGCCGGCCGGCCGTCGGGCGCCGGAGTGGATGGACCTGTCTCCAGAATAGGCCGTCGCCCCCGGCGGCGTCTTGCAGGATCCGGGCGGATTCTTGTATGATCGTACCGGATTGCATGATCGTCCATGTTCCCGATCGCCGGGACCGGGAAACGGGAGGGAAGGGGGGACCGGACCGTGCTGCAGTCGGATCCCGCGGAGCTGCTGCGGATCCTGAAGGATTTCCATCGGATCACGGGCGCCCGGATCGGGCTGTTCGACGAGGCGGAGCGGGAGCTGCTGGCCTGGCCCCGGGAGCTCCTGCCGGCCTGCCGCAGGCTTCGGGAGGATCCCCTGCAGGATGCCCGGTGCCGGGCTTGCGATCGGGAAGCCTTCGACGCGGTCCGCCGGACGGGCCGCCCCAGTCTGTACCGCTGCCATGCGGGCCTGACCGAGGCCCTGGCGCCCCTGCTGGAGGACGGGGTTCTCTTCGGGTTCATGATGATCGGGAACCTTCGGGAGAATGATCACGACCGGGCGGCGGCCATCGCCTCCCTGATGACCATCTGCGCCGCCTACCTCCGCCTGACCCGGCGGGTGGCCCGGTCCGACCGGCCGGCGGCGGACCGGCTGCGGGAGATCCTGGACAGCCGGTACCGGGAGCCGCTGACCCTGGAGGCGTTGTCCGCGGAACTCCACCTGTCCCGTACCGGCCTGTGCCGGGTCGCCCGGGAGGAACTGGGCGCGCCCGTGGGGACCTTGCTGCTCCGGCGGCGGATGGAAGAGGCCCGGCGGCTCCTGTCCGAATCCGACGAGCCCGTCGGGGAGGTCGCCCTGCGATGCGGCTTTGCGGATCCCGCCCATTTCAGCCGGCTGTTCCGGAGGGAAGGGGGGACCTGCCCCCGAACCTGGCGTCGACTTGTTAGAAAGAAGCAACAAACTCGTTGACAATCCGTTCCGGCCATAGCAAGATGGAATCGGATCCAGATTCCCCAGGGGAGGCCGCCCATGCCGCTGCTCCTCGTCGCCTTTCGATCCGGGGTTCCCCTCGCGTTCCTGCTGACTCTCCTGGCCGGCCTGTCCACCGGGCTGGGCGCCATCCTGGTGCTGCTCCGGCGACGGACCGACACCCGGTTCCTGTCCTCGATGCTCGGGTTCTCGGCGGGGGCCATGATCTACCTGTCCTTTGCCGAGCTGCTCCCGGAAGCCCGTTCGTCCCTGGCCAACGGCGGGGGAGAGGCCTGGGCCGGCTGGATGACCCTGCTGGGCTTTGCTGCCGGGATCCTGGTCGTGGCGCTGATCGACCGGTTCGTTCCCAGCTATGAGAATCCCCATGACGTCAAGGGTCCCTGCAACGAAGGGGAACCTGCCGCCCGCAGCGAGGACCTGGGCATCGACTGGGGCGGCCGGGACGTGACCTGTGCCCGGACGGCCTTTCCGGAAGCCCTGCTCCGTCCGGGCCGGGTCTTCGGGGCGGGGAGGGGCCGCCACGGCCGCCGCATCCGAAATTTCGCGGAGTTGGAGGATTCCCCGCTGGAACGCCGCCGGTTGAGGCGCCTGGCCATCCTGACCGCCATCGTCATGATGCTCCACAACTTCCCCGAGGGCAT
>JAKPNJ010000147.1 GCA_029548445.1 Bacillota bacterium
CTCCATGACCCGGGCGGCGATCTCGACGGCGAAGGGGCTCTCGGTGCCGGAGAAGCTCTCGGGCGAATACTCGTAGCGGATCCGGACCCCTTCCTCCTCCATCTCCCTGGAAAGCTCCCGGATCAGCCGCGCCCCCTCCACCGCGATCTCCACGATGCCGTCCATCTCCTTGTGGAAGACGACCTTCCGCTGGAGGGCGGAGGTGGAGTTGTAAAAGTGGACGATGACGTCCCGGGCACCCCGGATGGCCTCGAAGGTCCGGCGAATCAGGTGCTCCCGGGCCTGGACCAGGACCTGGATGGCCACGCCCTCCGGAATCAGGTTCCGCTCGATCAGGGCCCGGGTGATCTCGAATTCCGTTTCGGAAGCCGAGGGGAAGCCCACCTCGATCTCCCGGAACCCCATCCCGGCCAGGGTGGCGAACAGCCGGAGCTTCTCCTCCAGGTTCATGGGGACGACCAGGGCCTGGTTGCCGTCCCGCAGGTCGACGCTGCACCAGGTCGGGGCCTTGGCCAGCCGATTGGCGGGCCAGTGGCGGACGGCCAGGTCCACCGGGGGAAACGGGCGGTATTTCGCGACTCCGGGCCGCAGGCGGCGGCGGCTTTCGTCCATGGGGATCGCTCCTTTCCGGGTTCCGCCGGGCGGATCGGTCCGGAGCGGGTTCCCGGCAGACAAACACATCCCCGCCCCGGTATCGGCAAGGGGCGGGGATGCGGCGCATCCACGCGGTACCACCCTTCTTCGGCTGCGTTTCCGCAGCCCTCGTCGGCCTCCAGCAAGGCCCGGCCTCTAACGCGGCCACGCGGATCCACCTCGTCTCGGGGACTGGGAGGATCGACTCCGGGATGAGCTATCCACGCATCGTCCGATGCCGGCTTCCACCTGCCGCCGGCTCTCTGGGAACGGGTCCGGTGCGTCTTGTTCCCTTCGCGGTCTTTCCTTCTCCCTCTCGGGAGAATTGGGTTGTGCCTCTATATATACCCGGCCCGCCGGGCCCTGTCAACCCGTACGATCCCTCCAGGTCCCCCCGGCGCCCTCCCGGAAGCGCCGGAGCAGCGAAACGACCCGGCCGGCCCGGTTGAAGGGCGGCACCAGGTAGAACCCGTCGGCCAGGCCCGCCAGGGACGCCATCCGCTCCATCGCCAGGTCAAGCCCCGTTTCCAGGGCCGCGTCCCGGTCCAGGTCCGGGGCAAACCGTTCCACGACCTCGTCGGGCACGACGATGCCCGGCACCTCGTTCTGCAGGAACAGGGCGTTCCGGCGGCCTGACAGGGGCAGGACCCCCGCCAGGATCCGGATGTCCGGAAAATCCTCCTTCAGGCGCCGCAGCAGCGGCAGGGCCCGGTCGGAGAAGATGGGCTGGGTCAGGAACAGGCGGGCGCCGGCCTCGACCTTGCGGAGCACCCGGTCCCGCTCGGCATCGGGATTGGCCGCCGAGGGGTTCATGGCCGCCGCCGGCAGGAGGGGGCTTTCGGGAAAGACCGTTTCGTTCATCTCCCGGACCATCCGCAGGAGGCCGAAGGAATTGACGTTGAAGACCGGCTTGGCATAGCCGGACTGGCCTTCCGGAATCCGGTCCCCCGTCACGCACAGAACCTGCCGGATGCCTTCCGCGTGGGCGCCCAGGAGGAGGGACCGAAGGGCATTGACATTGCGGTCCCGGCAACAGAGGTGGGGCAGGCAGGGGATCCCGGTCTCCCGCTGGATCCGGGCCGACAGGACCACGGGGTCCATCCGGGCCGACGACAGGGGGGAATCGGCGACGGTGATCCAGTCCACGCCGGCGTCCCGCAGCACCCGGGCCTGGTCCAGGACCGGCGTGGGATCCGCATGGGGCGGCGGATCCAGTTCCACCGCGATCCGGAGCCGGGGTCCAGGGGCCCTCGGGGCGGGGGCATGGGCGGCTGTGGCTGTGGATGCGGCGGGAACGGCGAAGAACCGGCGTGGGGGACGAGGGGTGCCGGCCAGGCGGGCGGCCAGGGCGGCGATGTGGCGGGGAGTCGTCCCGCAGCAGCCTCCCAGCAGCAGGGACCGGCCGGCCAGGATGTCGGCGCAGTCCGCCGCCGTTTCCGCGAAATAGGCGGGGCTGGCCGCGAAGACCGTTCGCCCCCCTTCCTGGCCGGGGTACCCGGCGTTGGGCATCAGGGACACCTGGAGGGGCAGGTCAGGGATCCGGGGCAGCAGGGCCTTGAGATGGCCGGGCCCGATGCCGCAGTTGAGGCCAACCCCGACCACGCCGGGCCGGCGGGCTGCCTCGGCCAGCAGTGTCTCCAGGGGATGGCCCTTCCGGCTCCTGCCGTCCGGGCGAATGGCGAAGGAGACGACACTCGGAATCCCGGGCGCGTTCCGTTCCAGCCACTCCAGGGCCGGATCGGCCTCCCCGGGATCCGCCAGGGTCTCGAAGTGGAAGGCCCGGGCGCCTTCCTCCAGGAACGCCTCGAGGATCGCCCCGGTCTCCTGGCGCCGTTCGGCCGGGTCCGCAGCTGCACCGTCGGGATCGACCGGATCGTATCCGGGCCCCAGGTCGGCCACCGGCAGGGCCTCTTCGCAGCCGGACCGCAGGCAGGCTTCCCGGGCCAGGCGGAATCCCGCCCGGACAATCCGGAGCACCTCCGGCAGCGGCAGGCCCAGTCCCGGCACGGACGCCGAGAACGTGTTGGACCGGATATAACGGGCTCCTGCGTCCAGGTAGGCTTTGTGGATGGACAGGATCCGGTCCGGAGCCTCCAGGTTGGCATGTTCGCAGCGGGACACGGGCAGGCCCGTCAACTCCGCGAACCAGGTGCCCATGGCGCCGTCGGCCAATCGAAGCGGCATGGCACATCCTCCTTCGGGCATGAATTGTCTGCATTGTATAGAACGATGGGGATCCTGGCAAGTTTCCGGCAAGACCCGGGGGCAATCGCGCGGTCCCCGGACCGATCGTCCGGAAGAGTGCTACAATGGTCATGGCCCGGTTTCTTCCGGCGTTCCCGGGCGCAGCAACGGAACCCCGGAGACAGAAAAGCCGCAAGGCAAAAAACGGAGGATCCCATGCAAGAGGACCGAACCCCCGAATCGACATCCATTGGACCTGACACCAGGGGGGCTTCCCCCCGCCGCGGCCGCGGGCTCGCCATCGCCCTGGCCGTCCTCCTGGTCGCGGCCGTGCTCGCCGCCACCGGCGCCGCAGTGTTCGCCGCCGACATCCGGCGGATTGTCCTGGGTCCCAAGGCCCATTACCTGTATCTCGAGCAGCGGGCCCTGCAGCCCCTGTCGGGCCTCGTGGCCGCCGCCTCCCGGACCTCGGCCGAGGGCGCGTCCCTCTCCCTGAACCTGCCTGCCGACCGGTTCAACGTGGCAGACCTGGACCTCCCGACGGACATGGGCCTTCGGTTCGACATCGTCCCCCGGATGGAGGAGAAGCGCTCGGAAGCCCGGATCGTCCTGGCCACCGGCGGAGAGGACCGGGTCGCGTTCGATGTCGTGGTGGAGTCCGACCGGGTCGGGATCCGATTCAGCGGCATGGACGACGCCTTCTATCTCTTCGAGTACCAGGAAAGCGGGGCGACCCCGGCGGAATCCCCCTTCGACGCCGAATGGGCGAAGCCGTATCTCGACCTGGTCATGGAGCGATTCTCGGCCGGAATCGCCGCAGGGAACGGGCAGGCCACGGAATTCATGGGCGTTCCGTGCCGCGAATATGTCCTGACGCTGCCCGCCCAGAAGCTGCGGGACCTGCTGAAGGCCCTCCTGGACCTGGCCCGGAATGACGAGGACCTGCGGGATTTCGTCCAGTCCCAGATCGACCGGTCCGCCGGCCTGGTGCCCGGCGGAACCGAATCCCTGGCCTACGGCAACCTGCTGGATGAGGTTTCGAAGGAAATCGACGCCATGCCCCCCGTCGACCTGGTCCAGTCGATCTACTACACCCGGAACGAGACAATTCTGGGGCGCCGCCTGGTGTATGGGGAAGTCTCCCTGGAAATGGGATCCGTGGAGCAGGACGGAACGACCGGGTGGTTCCTGGAGATCGGGGCGGAAGACGGAATCGTCCGCCTGGAAGGGGAGACCGAGCCCCGGGACAAGTCCGGGCGCATGACCATGGCGGTCCGGCTCCTGGTTGACGACATCCAGCACCTGGAGATCACCCTGGAAGAAAACCTGGCCGGCGACAACCGGACTGGCGAACTCCAGGCGGACTGGACGGATGTCCCGGACCTGCCGGACGGCGGCTTCGCGGTCGAGTATGCGCTGTCGCCCCTGGCGTCGGACGACCTGGACCTGGGCTCCCTGGAATCCCTGCCAAAGAAGGAAATCGACCAGCTGGATCCCATGGCCCTGACGACCTGGGTCCTGGAGGGTCTCGGCGCCGACCCGGCCCTGGCCGACTGGCTGGACACGATGATGGCCGGCCTGTCGGGCCTGCCGGGGATGGAGTTCCTGGATCCGGGGTTCGATCCCGCCTCCCTGACGGACGAGCAGCTGGTGGAGCTGTTCCAGGGGTTCGAGGGATTCGAGGAAGTCGAATCCATCCAGGACATCCTGGAGATCATGCAGACCCTGGAAGGCCTGGAATGGGTCCAGTCCGCCGATGACCTGAGGTCCCTGTTCGAGGAGGGCTGACCGGTCCGTCACGCCCCGGCCGAAACCGGCCTCAGGGGGTCGGCAGCGGCACGATGCGGTAACCCTGGGCCCGGATGGCGTCGATCAGGTCCGGCAGGATCTCCACATTCGTCGCCGATACAGTGTGGAGCAGCAGGATGGATCCGTCATGGAGCTGGCCCAGGATCCGGGCCTTGGCCTCCTCGGGATCCGGCTGGTCGTTGGTGAGCCAGTCCCGGTAGGCGAAGCTCCAGAAAACGGGCACATAGCCTTCGACAGAGAACCAGGCCAGGAGCCGTTCGCTGTATTCCCCCATGGGCGGCCGCATCAGCTTGAGGAGAGGGACGCCGCAGAGGGCCTCATAGGCCTCCTCGACTTTCGTCATCTGCTGCAGGACCGCCGCATCCCCGTCGGACACGGCCAGGGTGGGCAGGGACGGATGGTCCCAGGTGTGGTTGCCGGCCTGGTGGCCGTCGCTGTGGATCTTCCTGACCAGGTCGGGCTGGCTTTCCAGGAAATCCCCGGAAAGGAAGAACGTGGCGATTACCTGCCGATCCTTCAGGGTTGCCAGGATCCGGGTTGTATGGTCCTTGTACTCATACCCCTCGTCGAAGGTCAGGGCGATCCGGGGGGCGTCGTCCTCCCGGGCATACCCGTCGGGCAGGCGCCAGAGCCCGCCCCAGGTATCCAGGTAGGCCCCCGGCTCGGCGGGGATGCCGGCGGGCAGGGCCTGGCCCGTGGGGGATGGCGCGAAGTAGTACCAGCCAAGGAGCCGGGTGGACAGCCCGGCCGGCACCGTACCGTGGGTGGGGGTGGCAGCCGGGGTCGGGGTCGCCTTCGGGGTCGGCGTGGGCGTGGGAGGACGGGTCGGTTCCACCGTGGGCGCCTGGGTGGGGCCGGCGGAGGGGGTTGCTGTCGTGCCCGGCCCGTCGGTGGGACTGGAAGACGGCGGGGGTCCTTCCGTGGGGCCCTGGGTGGCGCTCGGCATGGGCGAAGGGTTCGGCGGACCCGGGGGCAGGAGGATGTCCAGGCCGAAACCGCCATACAGGAGGGCCAGGCCCAGGAGCACCACCAGGACCCAGCCGCCGTGGCGGCCCCGGGGATCAGGCTTCTTCCTGCGCATGGGACTCGCCTCCGGGTGCCGGGTTCGCAAGCAGGGAGCGGACTTCCGCCTGCCGGAACCGGTATCGGCGATCGCAGAAATGGCATTCCAGGCGAATGCCCTCCGGGTCGTCCGCCAATTGTCGGAGTTCCTCCCGGCCCAGGGCGATGAGGTTCCGCTCCATTCGCTCCCGGCTGCAGGGACAGCGATAGGAGACAGGTTCCGCCGCATGGTACCGGATATCGGGGTCCCCCAGCAGCAGGTCCAGGATGTGGGCGGGCCCCAGGTCCTGTTCCAGGAGCCAGGTGACCTCGGGAAAATGGAGGACCCGTTCCTCGAGCCAGGCGGCCACGTCGTCCCCGGCTTCCGGCATCAGCTGCACCAGGTACCCGCCGGCCTGCCGGACCCCGGAGGCGTCCACCAGGACCCCCAGGCCCAGGACCGTCGGGGTCTGTTCCGACGCGGCATAGTAATAGGCCAGGTCCTCGGCGATCTCGCCGGACCGGAGGTCCACCTGTCCCACATACGGCTCCTTCAGGCCCAGGTCCTTGATGACGGTCAGGGTCCCCGCCCCCACGGCGCCCCCCACATCCAGCTTGCCCCGGGGTGTGACCGGCAAGTCCACCACCGGGTTCCGGACCGTCCCCCGGACCGTGCCGTCCGGCTCGGCCACGACGGTCATCCCGCCCAGGGGGCCGTCGCCCCGGACCTGGACCGTGACCGAATCCGTGGCGTTCTTCAGGTCGGCCGACAGGAACAGGGCGCCGGTCAGCAGCCGACCCAGGGCGGCGGTCCCCACCGGCGACAGCCCATGGATCCGCAGGGCCTCTTCCACGGTATGGGTGGATCGGATGGCCAGGGCCCGGACGGCCCCGCCCACGGCGGTGGCCCGGATCCGATGGTCTCCCGGGGGATTGCGCGCAAGATCGTTCATACCGTCGGATCCTCCCGCTTCCCGGATTGCCGCAGCACAAGAATCCGCCGGCGGTCCCGGCGACCGGGGGGCGATCCGAACCGCTCCCCGTACACGCCTTCCACCACGAGGCCGTTCCGCCGGGCCAGGGACCGGAGGGTCGACAGGGAGTGCAGGCGTTCCCGGACGGTCTCGTCTCCCCGTTCGTACAGCCCGTCGTCCCGCCGGAGGAAGAAGGTCAGGTCCGCCCGGTTGAGGCCAGTCCGGGGCCGGAACCGGTTGGTCCAGCACAGGACCGCGTCCGCGTCCGCCTCCACCCGGACCCGGCCGCCCAGGGTGTCCGTGAAATGGGCGCGGGTCAGGACGTCGAACAGCATGGGCGCCCCGGGATTGAGGTAGTTGGCGCATAGCCGGAACAGCCGCTCCAGCCCCCGGGAATCCGTAATGTGGTTCAGGGTGTCGGTCATGCAGACGATGGCGTCCACGGTACCGAAGAGCTCGAATCGGCTGATGTCCTGGCAGAGCCAGAGAATGGGAGAGGTGCCGTCGGGCCGCCGGGATCGCTCCTTTTCCTGGGCCTGCTGGAGCATGGCCGGGGAGCCGTCCACGGCCACCACGTCCAGGCCGGCGGCCTGCAGGGCCAGGGCCAGTTCGCCGGATCCGCATCCGAGGTCCAGGACCAGGGGACGTGCCTCGGCGCCGTCTCCCCGGGGCCAGGGATCGAGGGCTCCCTGTCGCCCCAGCAGCCGACCCAGGGCGGCCACGACCTCGTCCTCCCCCAGGCCGGCCCGGGGACGCAGGCGGTTCAGGCGATCATAGGCCAGGGCCAGGGCCCCGTACCCCGGTGCCACGGGGTCACTCCCCTTCCGGAAACTCGTCCAGCAGCGCCAGGGCAGCCTGGAGCTGGGTATCCTGGTCCGTGGGGATCTGGCTGACGGCGTAGTACTCCAACTCCTCCGGCAGGGACACCTCGACGTCGGGCGTAAGCCCCTCCCCTTCCAGTCCGACGCCATTGGGCAGGAAGTACCGGAAAGTCGTGATGACCACCGCCGATCCGTCGGACAGCTGCAGGGTCACGGTGCCGGATCCCTTGCCGAAGGTTTGTTCTCCCACCAGCAGGGCCTTGCCGTGGTCCCGGAGACAGCCGGAGAAGAGTTCGGAGGCCGAGGCGGAATACCCGTTGACCAGGATGGCATACCGCATGTCCTCGGGCACCCGCATGGACTTGCCCGACCGCCAGGTGTCCTCCATGTCCTCCCCGTCCTGCCGTCCCCTCAGGGTGGCGATGACCCGGTCCGGCAGCAGGTCGTCCAGCATGGCGATGACTTCCCCGGCGCTGCCGCCGGGATTGTCCCGGAGGTCGATGACCAGCTGCCTGGCCCCCAGGGCCAGGAGATCGTCCAGGGCCTTGCGGAATTCCGTGGAGATGTTGCCGGAAAACTGCTTGACCTGGATGTACCCGATCCCCTCCCGGAGCATGAGGTGGCGGATGTCGCTGTTGGTGATGGTTTTCCGTTCCACGGTCAGGGCCAGGCGCTGGCCGGTGGCGGGGCGCAGCATGACAAGGTCCACCTCGGTGCCTTCCGGCCCCCGGACCAGGGCCGCCAGTTCCAGGGTATCCCGGAAGCCCGACACGTCGACGCCGTCCACTTCCAGGAAGCGGTCGCCGCTCCGCAGGCCGGCCGCCTCGGCGGGTCCGCCTTCCGTGACCTCGATGATCTCGATCCAGCCTTCCCGGGTGACGGTCACGGTGGCGCCGATCCCGGAATAGCTGCCGTCCATGGCCTCTTCCATCTGCTCATACTGCTCGGCGGTCAGGTAGTAGCTGTACGGATCCTGGAGGGCCCCCACAAGGCCTTCACCCATGAGGTCCAGCAGGTCTGCGTCGGTCTTCTCCTCGACGTAGGTGTCCCGGACGATCTCCCGGATTTCCTTGAGCTTCTCCATGGCCGCCCGGTTCTCTTCGGTGTCCGGAACGTCCAGGGAGGCGGTGGCTCCGGGGGTCGGCGTCGGCAGGAGGCCCGTGCCCGGCAGGACCGTGACCAGGACCAGGGTCGTGACCAGGGCGGTCACAAGGAAAGTCACCGCCACGGAAATCAGGACGGCCCCCAGGATCCGGACCCGGACGCTCCGGCCGGCGGGATCCCGTCCCGGCTGCCACACATAATTCGGCGAATCGCTCATAACGAACCTTCCTTCCGTCCGGGCGCACAACCGGCGGCCCGGACCCTTCGTGGACCCTGTGCAGACCCTCCGGCCCGGGGCTCGCCCGGAAGCCGGCGGGGATCAGCGGTTCCCGAGATACTTGGACTGGATGGGGTTTACGGGGACGCCATCTTCCCGTACCTCGAAGTGGAGGTGGGGACCGGTGGAGAGCCCGGTGCTGCCGCAGGTGGCCACCAGCTGGCCGGCCTTAACGTTCTGTCCGACCTTGACCTTGAGGAGCTTGCAGTGGGCATAGACCGTGGAGATTCCGCCGCCGTGGTCGATGATCAGGTAGTTGCCGTATTGGGACCCTCCGGTATTGTTGCCCTTCGTGGCATTGTACCCGGGGATGGTACGGACCAGGATCACCTTCCCGTCGGCAGCGGCCACGATGGGCGCGCCGTAGTATCCCCCCAGGTCCACCCCGTTGTGCATCTTCCTATATCGATAGATCGGGTGGAGCCGCATGCCGAAGGGAGACCCCACCGTCAAGTCCTCGGGATAGGGCCAGACCATCTTGCCTCCGTAGTACTTGATCTTCGTCTGAAGCGACACGATCTGGGACTCGATCTGCTCGGATTCCTCCTGGAGCAGCCGTTCCTGCCGCTTCGTCTCCTCGACGGCCTTCCGCACCCGATCGATCTCCGCCTGGGTCTGTTCCCGCTGCCTCTTCAGCGCCTCGATCTCCGCCTTCTTGGCCTCCACATACTCCATGGCCAGGCGGCGCTCCTCCTCGGCGGTCTCCCGCTTCAGCACCGCGTCGTCCCGGGCGATGGACAGGTCCTCCAGCACCCGGCGGTCGCTGTCGGCGATAAGGGACAGGAGCCGCAGGTTCGCGAGGAACCCCGTCATGCCGTCGGACTGCAGGAGGATTTCCACCGGATTTCGCTGGCGGTTCATGTACATGAGCACCAGGCGGTCCCGGTACTGCTCATGCTTGTCCGACAGGACCCGTTCGGCCTCGGTAAAGGCGGCGATGGACTGCTCCACGGCCTGCATGGCGGCGGCGAGCTCGTCCAGCAGCTGCTCATAGGCGTCCCGTTCCTCGTCGGTGCGCTCGTTGAGCCACTGGAGGTCGCCCTCGAGCTGCTGGCCCTTCTTCGCCAGGGCCTTCTTTTGCCGGGCGATGTCCGCCATTTCGGCCTCGACCTGGTCCTGCTGCTCCTGCATCCGCTTCAGGTCGTTCTTGAGGTCCGTCAGGGTCGCGGCGCTTACGGGACGGGCGACCCGGAACCCGCCGGCCAGCCCGGCCGAGGCGCCCAGGAGTAGGGCCAGGACGACCGCCCCGGACAGCAGCGTCCGGAACCGTACGAATTGTCCTGGTTTCATCGGCATCGCCTCCCTTGCATTCGGTTCCCGGGCTCAGACCCGGACATGGCGGCGGACCGCCAGGGCGCTGCCCCCGGCCCCGACCAGGATTCCCAGCACCAGGTTGACGACCAGGACGGGGAAGGTGGCTTCCTCCACCGGCAGCAGTGACAGGAAATGGCTGAGTGGAATGGAGGGGGACAGGGCGTCATGGAGCGCCTGGTACCCCAACCGGACCAGCCCCCAGGAGCCCATGGCGCCCAGGAGGCCCACCACGGCCCCTTCCAGGATATAGGGGACCCGGATGTACCAGTTGGTGGCGCCGACGGATTTCATGATGGCGATCTCCTCGCCCCGGGCGTACACCGCCACCCGGACCATGTTGGAGATGATGAGCAGGGCGATCCAGCCCATGACCGCCATGGCGGCGGCGGTGGCGATGTTGACCCAGCGGCCCAGGGTGGTCAGCAGGTCCATGACGGCGTCGCTGTAGTCCAGGGACTCCACCCCGGCCAGGGTCTCCACGGATTGGGCGAAGGCATCGCCCAGGGAGGGATCCGCCAGCCGGACGATAAAGGTATAGGGCAGCTCCTCTGCCGGAAAGCCATCCAGCAGGTCCGCCTGGTCTCCCAGTTCGGCCCGGAACTCTTCCAGCTGCTGGGCGGGCGTCTTCCGG
>JAKPNJ010000171.1 GCA_029548445.1 Bacillota bacterium
TCCATGGTTCCAACGACTCCGTGACGCAATGATGAACCAGGGTGGACATGACTGGATCCGGATTCCCCTGTTGGAGGGAGAAGCCTGGTACGGGGGTGCCGTCACGGACGGACCCTGCCTGCCCTACTCATCTGCGCATCCCTTTGAGCGGGACCTTCGCGTCAATGGGACCAACAACCAGGCGGCGCCCCTGCTGCTCAGCAACCGCGGACGCCATATCCAAGGCGATCATGGCTTCCATTTCCGTTTTGAGAACGGAGACATCCGGATCCGCCCGGGTGACTCTCCAGTGGACTTGCAGGCGGCCGGTGCCTGTCTGAAAGACGCGTACCTGGCTGCATCCGCCCAGTCCTTTCCTCCTTCCGGCAGGATGCCGGATCCGCTGTTCTTCCGGATACCGCAGTACAATACATGGATCGAGTTCATGTATGACCAGAACCAGGCCGGGATCGAGCGATATGCCGAGTCCATCCTTCGGGAAGGATACCCGCAAGGACTTCTCATGATCGACTGCGGGTGGAATGAATACTACGGCTCCTTTCGATTCCATGCAGGTCGTTTTCCGGATCCGGTCGGCCTGATCCGCCGCTTGCACGGTCTTGGCTTCAAGGTCATGCTCTGGACCTGCCCCTTCATCTCGCCGGATTCCGTCGTATTCCGGGACCTGAGGGATCGGGGCCTCCTTCTTCGGGATTGCAGCGGGGACATTGCCATTCGACGCTGGTGGGATGGTTATTCGGCCGTTCTGGACCTGACTTGTCCGGATGCGCAGGAATGGCTCGACGGGCAGCATCGCGAGCTCATGTCCCAATATGGGATTGACGGGTTCAAGCTTGATGCCGGTGATGCAGAGTATTACCGGGATGACGACAGGACCTGCCTTCCCACGACCGCGAACGGACAATGCGAGGCCTATGCTCGTTTCGGACTCCGTTACAGCTACAACGAATTCAGGGCATGCTGGAAGATGGGAGGCTATCCCCTGGTCCAGCGCCTGGCAGACAAACAGCACACCTGGGATCGGTGGGGTTTGGGAGCACTTGTCCCTTCCGGCCTGGCCCAGGGACTCATCGGCCATCCGTTCACCTGTCCGGACATGATCGGCGGGGGTGACTATCTCAGCTTCAGGGCCAGGTCCGACAGTCTTGATCCGGAATTGTTCGTCCGCTATGCGCAGTGTGCGGCACTTTTTCCCATGATGCAATTCTCCGCTGCTCCCTGGCGGGTTCTCGACAAAACCCATGCGGATTTGTGCCTGGAAGCGGCCCGCATCCACCTCTCCCATTCGGACAGGATCCTTCGACTGGCGGAAGAGGCAGCGAGAACCGGACTGCCGATCCTTCGTTCGATGGAGTTGGTGTTTCCCGGCCAAGGATTCGAGAGGGTGCTGGATCAGTACCTCCTGGGCGAAGACCTGCTTGTCGCACCCGTGCTTCAGCCAGGAGCAAGGATGCGAACAGTCCGCCTGCCTGACGGCATATGGATGGACGAAGAAGGGGCTGTCCATGAGGGAGGTCGCTCCGTCGTGGTCCCGGCGCCGCTCCATCGACTGCCAAGATTCTTCCGGTCGTGATCCCGCATCCATCCGAGGAATGCCGAGACCCTACTGCCCCAACAAAATGGTACAAGGCACCCTTACAGCCTCGTACAGTTTCTAGGGTCCATGTGATCAGTATGCCGGCCGTCGCCGCCGTGGCACCGAGGCCGTTCCCGTGGAGGAGCGGCATCCCGACCATAGCGAACACAACCAGCGATAACTCAAAAAGTGTACGGTATGGACGAGTGCTGCGGACACCAGGCGGAGACAGCTGCAATCCTCAATCCGACTGGATTCGGGTGTGTTATCATGTAGGGAATTGGGCTTGGCATAGCGGTTCGTTCGGCTTCGGGACGGATGGCTTCCCGGGATTTGCAGTCCGTCCAGCCTT
>JAKPNJ010000187.1 GCA_029548445.1 Bacillota bacterium
CTGGCTGATTCCCAATCCCGTTCCCGAAGGCGTCGGCCGGCCGCCCCGGGGCGACCGGAGAAAGGAACTCCCATGAAGGATCCCTCGAACCGGTTCACCAAGGCGGAACGCAGCTGGATTCTCTACGACTGGGCCAACTCGGCCCATACCACCGTCATCGTCGCCGCCATCCTCCCCATCTATTTCGCCGCCGTGGCCGGCGGCCAGGGGGTGAACGGCGACATCTGGTGGGGATACGGCACCTCCCTGGCCACCTTCGCCGCGGCGCTCCTGGCCCCCCTGCTGGGATCCGTCGGCGACTACCAGGGGATGAAAAAGCGCCTGTTTACCATCTTCCTCGGCATCGCCCTCTTCGCCACCCTGCTGATCGCCCTGGTGGACGACTGGCGGCTCATGCTGGTGGGTTACGTCCTCTCCTACTTCAGCTATACGGTCACGAACCTCTTCTATGACAGCTTCCTGACCGACGTGACCACCCCCGACCGGATGGACCGGGTCTCCACCTACGGCTACGGTTTCGGGTACATCGGCGGCAGCACCATCCCGTTCATCGTCGCCATCGCCATGATCCAGCTCCACGGCAGCATCGGCATCACGAACTCCATGGCCGTCAAGCTCTCCATCCTCCTGACGGTGGCCTGGTGGTTCCTGTTCAGCCTGCCCATGATCCGCAATGTCCACCAGGTGCATTTCGACCCGAAACCCGCCCACGTGATGCAAAACAGCTTCAGCCGCATCGCCCGGACCTTCCTCGGCATCATGTCCCGTCGGGCCATGTTCCTGTTCATGCTGGCCTACTTCTTCTACATCGACGGCGTGAACACCGTCATCCACATGGCCACCTCCTACGGGGCCGTGCTGGGCCTCGACACCACCGGCATGATCCTCGCCCTGCTGGTGACCCAGCTGGTGGCCTTCCCCTTCGCCATCCTCTTCGGCCGGCTGGCCCGGGTGGTGGGCGCCGTCCGGATGATCTCCATCGCCATCGCGGTCTATACGGTCATCTGCCTCCTGGGCTTCTACATGGGACATTCCCTGGAGACGCCCCAGGGCCAGTACATCGAGGGCTTCCGCAACCACATCCAGGCCAAGGCCGCCATCGTCGGCGTGGCCCGGTTCGAGTCGGAGGCCTCCCAGCAGGCATTTACGCAAATGGTGGACGACACCGTGACCCGCAGCGTGGGGCCCCTGTCCTCGAACAAGCGGGCCGACCTGTTCGCGGACCGGCTGGACGAGAGGGGGGCCGAGGCCCGGCCCGCCTTCGCCGACCGGAATGAAGGCGATGCCTTCGACAAGGCCCTGGAGGCCGTCCGGGCCGACGCCTCCGCCTATCTGGCCGACACCGCCCGGGCTGCTCCCCTGGATCGGGCCGTGGCCTTCTCCACCACCCTCTTCTGGATCCTGGCCGCCCTGGTCGGAACCTGCCAGGGGGGCATCCAGGCCCTGTCCCGCTCCTTCTTCGGCAAGCTCGTCCCGCCGGAGAAGTCCAACGAGTATTTCGGCTTCTTCGACATCTTCGGCAAGTTTGCCGCGGTCCTGGGCCCGGCCCTCTACGGCGTCATCGCCGGCCTGACGGGACGCTCCTCCTACGGCATCCTGAGCGTCATCGCCCTCTTCCTCATCGGCGGCGTCTTCATGTTCCTCGGACGGAAGGACATGGTCGAGGCCGAACGCCGGGGGAGGGAACAGCCGGCGTGAGTCCGCTGCCCGACCTGTCCGCCGGGGCCCCGGCCACCGTCCGTCCGATCCCCCCGGACCACCTCCGGATCCCCGCCTCCATCGGTCGGTTCCGCTACCCGGTCCTGGGCACCGACACCGATTTCCGGGACCGGATCCAGTTGTCCGCCCTCTTTTCGATCTGCCAGGAGGTGGCCTCCCTCCAGGCCCAGGCGGCCGGCCTGGGAGCCGACCGGCTGGACAGCCGGAGGATGCGCTGGCTGCTGCTCCGGCTGTCGGTCCGGATGCTCCGCCTGCCCCTGTGGCGGGAAACCCTGGTCATCGACAGCTGGCCCCGGGGGTACGACCGCCTGCTGTCCCTCCGGGATTTCTACCTGTCCGACGGGGACGGCAAGCCCCTGGGCGGCGCCACCACCTCCTGGGTCCTGGTGGATGCGGACACCCATCGCCCGGTTCGGCGAAACGGGCTGGGCCCCGAATTCGACATCGCCACCGAATCCGGAACCCTGGGCTTCGACGCCCCCCGGCTTCCCGATACGCCCATTCCGGAAGGCGCTTCCCCCGACCTGGTCCGGACGGCCCGTTTCTCCGACATCGACCGGAACGGCCACCTGAACAATACCCGCTACATCGCCTGGAGCGTCGATGCCCTCCACGTCCGGGCCGCGGCCGAATCCGCCCCGGCGCCCGAACACGCCGGAAGCGACAGGCTCCTGGACCTCCCCGTCCTGGGGGCGGATGTCCAGTACCTGTCCGAGGTGCGGCCGGGCGAATCCCTGGCCCTCCATGTCCTGCCCTGGCCGGGGGATCCCGGCGCCCGGGCGGTGGAGAGCCGGAAATCCGACGGAACTCCCGCGTTCCGGGCCCGGCTGCTGCTGGTACAATAGGGAAAGGGCCGGCGTCGGGCCGGTTCGCTCCACATCGGACACCAGGAGGCCTGCCATGAAAGTGCTCGTGACATCCCCCAGCTTCTCGCTGACCGACCTGCCCGCCGACTGGAAAGTGATCCGCAATCCCTTCGGCCGGGCCCTCAACGAGGAGGAGACCGTCACCCTGGTGGCCCGCCACCAGCCGGACGGCATGATCGCGGGCATCGAACCCCTGACACGGCGGGTCATGTCCCAGAGTCCCAATCTCAAGGGCATCTCCCGGTTCGGCGCCGGCCACGACACCGTGGACCTGAAAGCCGCCCGGGACCTGGGCATTCCGGTGACCGTCACCGCCATTTCCCCCGTCCCCGCCGTGGCCGAGTACACCCTGGGTGCCACCCTGTCCCTCCTGCGGCGCTTCCCCGAGCTGGACGGCATCGTCCGGGACCGGACATGGAAGGCCGCTCCCGGCGAGCTCCTCCAGGGGCGGACCGTCGGCATCGTCGGATGCGGCCGGATCGGTACCCGGGTGGGCGCCCTGTTCTCGGCCTTCGGCTGCCGGGTCGTGGGCTCCGACCCCGGCCTCCTGGCCCATCCCACCATTCCCCTGTGGTCCCTGGACGAGGTCCTGGCCGAGGCGGACATCCTGACGCTCCATGTCCCCCTGACCGGCAACACCTTCCATCTCCTGAACCGACGCCTGATCGGCCGGATGAAGCCCGGCGCCTACCTGGTCAACGCCGGCTGGGGCGGCCTGGTGGACGAGGACGCCCTGGCCGAGGCCCTGCGCCAGGGCCACCTGGCCGGCGCCGCCATCGACTGCTTCGAGCGGGAGCCCTATACCGGTCCCCTGGTTGACACCCCCCGGACCCTCCTGTCTCCCCATGTGGCCTACTCCGCCCGGGAAACCCGGATGGCCATGGAGCGCGAAGCCGTCCACAACCTGCTCCGGGCCTTCGGCGCCTCCGAGGACGAACCCCTGGCGCCCCCCACCGTCGAATCCCGGATCCAGCTCCGGCCCTTTGCGCCCGGGGACCTTCTGCACATGGCCCGGCGGGCCGCGCAGAAAGACGAGCGGGCCTTCCGCCAGTGGGCCGGGGACCTGCTGCCCTATCCCCTGACCCTGGAAGCCGTCCTGAAGTATTACGAGAAAGGCATGAACAGCCGGGAGAGCGACCGGATGGCCTTCCGGATCGTCCGGGACGCCGATGGCGAAGGGACGGCGGAGGAGCCCCTGGGCATGGTCCAGTTCTTCCGGTTCGATTCCGTGGAGAACTCGGCCTCCATCGGCCTCTTCGTCCTCTGGGACGAGGAGGACCGGGGGGCCGGCTGCGGCTCCCAGGCCCTCCGGGAACTGCTGAACATCGGCTTTACCGAGTTGGGCCTCTCGCGGATCTACCTGAACGTCCACGCATGGAACCAGCGGGCTCTCCGCTGTTACCAGGCCAACGGCTTCGTCGAGGTCGGACGGATACCGGACCGGGCCCATCCGGGCGACGACGCCTGGACCCTGATCCGCATGAAGATCGAGAGGACCTGAGGATGTCGGACCTGCAATTGCCGGACGACCCCGCCGCCCGGGAGGCGGCGACAGAACCCGCCGCCCAGGAGGCGGCAGCAGAACCCGCCGCCCAGCCGGCCCCGGCCCCACCCCCCGACGCCGTGGCCCGCTTCCGCTCGTTCCTGGCCGGGCCCCTCCGCCCGATCCACCTCAATGTCCTGGCCGCCCTGTGCGCCGGCTGGGTCCTCCTGGAATTCCTGGCCCACAAGGTCGGCGGGCCCTTCTCCGTCCTGGCCGCCCAGCTTTGGATGATGGGCTGGGTCGCCGTGATCGCCTCCATCCTCTGGCGCTTCGTCCGGGACTTCGTATCCGACTTCATCGAAGGCAACTGGACTACCCTGGTGGCCATGCCGCTCCTTTTCTTCCTCCTGGTCCGGGCCGCCGCCGACTTCGACAAGGTCGTCATCGGCCAGGACGCCCTCCAGCAGATCAAGGCCGGTCTCGATTCCTTCCGGGTGTCCGACTGGAATTACACCGGAACCGCCTTCCTGGGCTATCCCAACCGCCAGTACGTCCTGGCGGCCCTGGCCCCCCTCCTGTTCGGCCGCACCCTGGGCGCCCTCCAGGCCGGCTTCGCCTATCCCTTCTTCCTGGCGATCCTGGCCCTCTTCTCCGCCCTCCGGGCCACCGCCCGGGCCGAAAACCTGCCCCGGAGCCTGCCCGCCGTCGCCTGCCTCTCCTTCCTGGTCTTCCCCTACGTAACGGAGTACTACCTCTATTTCGAGCACACCCTGTTTCCCCTGTGCTTCCTGACCATGGCCATCGCCTTCTGGCTCCGGCTCCGGGTCCGCCCCTCCCTGCTGCCCGCCCTGGGTCTCCTGTGGACGGTGGTCATGCTGGCGGGGTGCTACACCCCCGCCCTGGGCGCCCTGGCCCTCATTGTCGCGGTCACCGGCGCCCGGTCCCTCCATTTCGCCCGACGCAAGGAGGGTGTCGCTTCCGGCATCCAGGCGGCCCTCTGCCTGGCTGCAGCGGGCTTCATGGGCATCGGCGCCTTCCTGGCCCGCCGGGGCGACATCGCCGCGCCCCGGACCGAGGAAGTGTCCGGCAGCCTGGAGGCCGCCCTGGAGGGGTACCGGATCTTTTTCCTGAACCGGCCTGCGGTCTTCGCCGGCATCCTGGCGATTCCCATCGCGCTTTGGATCATTCTCTCCCTGGCCGGCCGCCTGGGC
>JAKPNJ010000192.1 GCA_029548445.1 Bacillota bacterium
GGCCTCCACCAGACCTTCAAGCCCGAATTCCTGAACCGGGTGGACGAGGTGGTCCTGTTCAGCCCCCTGAAGCGGGCGGACATCCTGCGGATCATCGACCTGTCCCTGGCCGCCATCCAAAGGCGCCTGGACGACCGGGACATCCGCCTGGACGTCACCGACGCGGCCCGGGCGCTCATCGCCGACCGGGCCTATTCGCCGGCTTTCGGCGCTCGCCCCGTCAAGCGATACCTGCAGAAGACCCTGGAGACCGCCATCGGCCGCCTGGTGGTCGGCGGCGAACTGCTGGACGGCGGCACCGCCCATGTCGATGTGGAGCACGACGCCATCCGCGTCACCGCGGCGCCGCCCGCGGCTCCGTCCGAGGCCCCCGCGCCGCCTGAAACCGCGCCGCCTGCGCCTACCGCATGACCGCGGTCCACTGGCCGCTCATGACCCCCGGAAAATTGAAGTCCCCTTCCAGCTGGCCGGGACTCGTCATCCGGCCGTTCCTCAGGAAGATGAACTCGATGGGGTTGCCGTTGTCGTCGACTCCCTGGGCGATGAACATCATGGACCCGTTCATGATCTCGAGGCGAAGGGACTGGATGTCCTCCGTGCCCTCCACCATGTCCGTGCTGGACCCCACATAAGTCAGGGGACCGGCGTAGAGCGTATCGCTTTCCTCCACCCGCCGCAGGTCCAGGCTGTACATCAGCTTCGTCCCCACCATGGTGTAGTTCTCGGCAGCGGACGGATCCACGGGTTCCCCGCCCAGGGCCACGGAGATGGGCGAAATCAGCGCGTTGATGAAAAACTTCAGGATAGCCACGACCAGGGACCGGAAGAACTGGTTCTCCTGCTGGATTTCCAGTGTGATGTCCCAGGGGCCCGCCAATTCTCCCAAGTAGCTGGAAATCCCGATGGAGTCGCTGGTTCGGACCACCTTCCGCTTGAGGTCCACGAGCCGCACCGTGGCGACGTACTCGTCCTCCTTCTCGTAGATGTGTTTCATGGTGGTCTTCCGGTTCCGGACCGGCGCCACTTCCGTCCCGTCCTCGGATGCCTCGTCCCCGAAGGTCCATTCCAGGGCGTACCGCTCCGGCGGATTCTCGATTTCCAGCTCGAAGACCACGGCCTCGCCAGGCATCAGGGTGGTCCGGTCGGCCGTGAGCCGGATTTCCGGCTCTTCACTGGCAAAGGTGTACGCGTCGCTTTGCAGGATGCGGGCGCCGCCGCTGGCCGTCACATACAGGGAGTCCTCCATTTCGACCGTATAGTCCACCACGGGGCCGGTCATGGCGACGGTCTTCTCGGCGCCCAGGGGCATATAGAAGACCGGATTTCCCTCGACCTGCTCCCCGGTCTCCGGGTCCTGGTACGACACGACCACGCCCCGCAGGAATTCGACCCCCGCCAGCTTCGTATGGCGGCCGTTCCGGATCCGCCAGAGCTCGCCGGGCCCGGAATACTCGATCCGAAGCCCTTCCGCCGACCACTGGGAATCCTTCGCCACCTCGTGCTCCAGCGAAATGGCGGCCTCGAACTGCTTCAGGTCCTGGGCCCCCTTCTGCTTCGCCAGGGCCAGCATGTCCTCGTCCACGGCCACGGGCTGGACCAGCTGCTTCATCGCCAGGGTCGGGAAGAAGAGGTC
>JAKPNJ010000056.1 GCA_029548445.1 Bacillota bacterium
AAGAGGGATGGGAAGTAGATGTACAGGTCTTGGGCGCCATTCAGGTGGAAGAACCGGGCCAGGGCCAGGAGCCGCGCCTCGGAGTTGTCCCCGGTTTCGACCAGGTGGGCGACATATGCGGCGAGGTCGTCCTGGTCCACGGTTTCGAGGGTTCGGCCGGTCGAGGCCAGGTGGCGTTCCAGGTCCCGGACATGGGCGACCGCTTCCGCGGCCGCGGTCTCTCCGAGTCCCTTTCGGATGTACAGGTCCTGGAGGCGATCGGGATCCATCGCGCCTTCTCCCTTGTTACGGGTATTTTCTTCATGGTATCACGGTCAGGTGGAGGGCCGAGTATCCCTGTTTAAAAAATTTCGAGCGACCCCTTGACAACTATATCGGGAGACGATATATTTATGTCGGGAGCCGATATAACGGCAAGCGATAGTAAAAGGAGGCGAGATCGATGGGCGAGAGTACCGAGCGGGGGGCGCTGACGGAGGCGGTCTTCTATATCCTGCTGTCGCTGTTCGAACCGATGCACGGGTATGGGATCATGCAGAACGTCCGGGAGCTGAGCGGCGGAAGGATCGAGCTGGGGGCCGGGACGCTGTATGGCGCCATCGGGACCCTGGTGGAGAAGGGGTGGATCGTACCCCTTCCCAGCGAGAAGGATGCAAGGAAGAAGGAATATGTTGCGACGGACCGGGGACGGGCAGCGGTGGCTGCGGAACTGGACCGCCTGCAGGAACTGCTCGGGAACGGGCGGCGGATTCTGGGAGGGATGAAGCCATGAAACAGGTCGTGCGAAAATTGTTCTTCGATTACGAGAAGGAGGAGGCATGGCTCAACGACATGTCCGCCCGGGGGCTGGCCCTGACCGACCTCTCCTGGGGACGGTATGTCTTCGAGGACGCGGAGCCGGGGGAGTATCTCTATCGGATCGAGTTGCTGGAGGGGCCTGTGAAGGACCCGGCCGTCAGGAAGTACATCGAGTTCGTCGAAGGGACGGGGATCGAGGCCGTGGCGACCTATATGAGATGGGCGTATTTCCGGAAGAAGGCGGCGGACGGACCCTTTGACATGTTCTCGGACATCGGGTCCAGGCTGAAGCATTACCGGCGGATCAGCCGCATGTGGTTCGCATTTACGATCATCGAGCTGGTGGCAGGATTTCTCAATGTGGGAATCGGGGTGGCGTCCTGGGTGGTCCGGGGGGAACCGTCGGGGAATCTCGTGATCGGGATCGCTCCGATTGCGCTGGGGATCCTGTTTCTCCAGCTTGGCGCGAGGGTGCAGCGGAAGATCAACGGGCTGGTCCGGGAGCAGCGGATCCGGGAGTAGGCGGTGCGCAGGCTGTGAAGCATATAGGTTGGCGCGTTTGCAGGTGTTTCTGAACTCTATGTGTTTTTCACGTACGCAACGTACAGAGGGCTTCGTCTGGACTGATTGCGAGAATATCGGGCAAGATCATGGAAGACGGTCCCCTTTCCAGCTGATGGATAGGGGACTGTTTCGCTTCGTGGCGCCGGATACGGTCGATTCCGGTCCGGGCGGGTGATATACTTGCAATAAGGACTGTTTCGGCGGACGCAGAGCGGCGTACCGCCTTTTGGCATATGGTATCCACAGATCGTCGAGGATCGTCGGATGCCACCGGACAAGGCCTCGGATTCCGGCCTGCCCGGACCAGTGGAGGGATTGGCATGGAGCGAGCGAGACATCGTGGGGTGAGATGGGTTGCCTTGGCAGCCCTGATGGTCCTGGTCATAATGAGTCCAGTTGTTCCCTATTTCGATCATGGAATGCGACTCGATCATGTCCACGTCTACGCAGCCGACCAATACACGGTGACGTTCGACAGCCAGGGCGGGAGCGCGGTCGATCCTGTCATAGTTGAATCAGGGTATACAATTTCGGAACCGACAGACCCGACCAGGACCGGCTACACCTTCGCGGGTTGGTACAAGGACTTGGGTTTCGTAACGCCGTGGGTGTTCGCGACGGATGTGGTGACCGGGAACACGACGCTGTACGCGAAGTGGACGATCAACCAGTACACGCTCACATTCGACAGTGCCGGCGGCAGCGCGGTAGATCCAATCACACAGGACTACGGGACAGCGGTGGTCGCGCCGGCGGATCCGACGCGAACCGGGTACACCTTCGCGGGATGGAGTCCGGTCGTACCGGCAACAATGCCGGCGGAAAACCTGACGCTGAC
>JAKPNJ010000221.1 GCA_029548445.1 Bacillota bacterium
CCTGCTGCTGGCCGTCCTGGTCCTGCTGTCGGTCCTGGTGCGGGGACCCCGCCAGCGGATCGTGGCGGCGGCCTGCGCCCTGTCGGCTTTCGCCTACCACCTGGCTTTCTGCATCCGGGATGGAAAGCTCTATGACGTGGCCTTCTCCACGGCCGTGGGCCTGGCGATCGCCCTGGCCTTCCTGCTCTTCCGCTCGAAGAAGCCGGTCCTGTGGCTGACCGATGCCTACATCGCCGCCCTTCCGGCTTTGGCGATCCATGACGCCTTCCTGGTGCCCGTCTTCGACCGGCTCGGCGTTCGACTGACCCACCTGGAGCCCTGGTTCGTCCTGCCGACCACCTCGGCGGTGATGCGACTGGACGGGTTTGCCGGCCTCCCGGCCTTCGTCTGGGGATTGGGCGTGGCCATCCTGGTGGTCGGATCCTCCGTGATCCTGTCATCCGGCCGGGGGCGCGGATGACCCGGTCCCGATCGGAACCCGCAGCGAGTATCCCGGACAGCGCCGCTCCCCCCTGGAAGCGGATCGAGGCCTTGCGGTCCCTGCTGGCGTATCATGCGGCGCGGTACCATGAGGACGATGCGCCGGAAATCCCGGATGCCGAGTATGACCGGTTGATGCAGGAATTGCGGGAGCTGGAGGCGGCGTACCCCCTCCTGGCCCGCCCCGATTCCCCGTCCGCCCGGGTCGGCGGTCGTCCCGCCGATGCCTTCGCGACAGTTCGCCACGATGTGCCGCTGCTGTCCCTCCAGGATGTTTTTTCCGAATCCGATGTCCTGGATTTTCTCCGCCGGGTCCGGCAGGAAACCGGGGAGGATCCTCAGCTGGTGGTGGAACCGAAGATCGACGGCCTGTCCGTGGCCCTGGAGTACCGGGACGGCCGGTTCGTCCGGGGCGCCACCCGGGGCGATGGCCTGGCAGGCGAGGATGTGACGGGCAACCTGAGGACGATCCGGGACATACCGGACAGGTTGACCGAGCCGATTTCGCGACTGGTGGCCCGGGGCGAGGTCTTCATGGCCCCGGAGGACTTCGAGGCCCTGAACGACCGGGCCGAGACCCTGGGGGAAAAGATCTTCGCGAATCCCCGGAATGCCGCCGCCGGATCCCTGCGGCAGCTGGACCCCTCCGTAACAGCCGCCCGCCGGCTTCGGTGCTGCGTGTTCAACATCCAGCAGGCGGAAGGCGCCGCGTACGATACCCATGCGGAAAGTCTCCGCCTCCTGGCGCGCCTGGGTTTTTCCGTGATTCCCCATATCCGGGTCTGTCAGGGAGACGGGGAGGTGCTCGACGCCATCCGGGACATCGGGGAGGCTCGGGGAACCCTTCCGTTCGGCATCGACGGCGCGGTGGTCAAGGTGGACCCGATTTCCCTTCGGACGCGCCTGGGCCAGACCACCCGGACTCCGCGCTGGGCCGTGGCCTACAAGTATCCGCCCGAGCAGCAGGAGACCCGGGTGTCGGACATCCGGGTCCAGGTGGGCCGGACGGGCAAGCTGACACCCCTGGCGGTGCTGGAACCGGTCCGCATCGCCGGATCGGTGGTGAGCCGGGCCACGCTCCACAACGAAGACTTCCTTTCGGAGAAGGATGTCCGGATCGGGGATGTCGTCCGGATCCGGAAAGCGGGCGACGTGATCCCCGAAATCCTTTCTGTGCGGAGCGACCTGCGGCCCGCCAACACGGTCCCGTTCCGGATGCCCCGCGTCTGTCCCGTCTGCGGGGCCGAGGCGGTCCGGGAACCCGACAGCGCCGATATCCGGTGCACCGGGGCGGACTGCCCCGCCCAGCGTTTCCGGCATATCCTGCACTTCGCCTCCCGGGACGCCATGGACATCGACAGCCTGGGCCCCGCGATTGTGGACGCACTCCTGCAGGCCGGACTGATCGAAGGGGTGGCGGACCTGTATCGCTTGCGGGACAAGCGGGACCGCCTGGTAGCCCTGGAGCGTTTCGGCGAGAAGTCGGCCGACCGGCTGCTGGCTGCCATCGACCGATCGAAAGCCCGGGGACTCGACCGGGTGCTGGTGGCCCTGGGGATTCGGCAGGTCGGTGTGGCCGCCGCCCGGGAACTGGCCCGGCGATTCCAGGACATCTTTCGCCTGATGGACGCGTCAGAGGATGAACTCCGGTTGATCCAGGATTTCGGCGACATCACCGCCCGAAGCGTGGTTTCCTTTTTCGCCCAGGAGCAGAACCGGTCCCTGGTCCGCCGGCTGGCGGAGGCCGGTGTCGACATGGCCAGCCACATGCTGGAACGCCAGGTCGATGCCCGCTTTTCCGGCATGACCTTCGTCCTGACCGGAACCCTGCCCTCCCTGACGCGGGAGGAAGCGTCCGGGCTGATCCTGGAGCGGGGCGGCCGGGTAGCCGGGTCCGTCTCCGCCAGGACCACCTGGGTCGTGGCGGGGGAAGCCGCGGGCAGCAAGCTGGACAAGGCGGCCGCCCTGGGCGTTCCGGTCATCGACGAGGCGGAGCTTTTCCGGATGGCCGGGCTCGGGATGCCGGCCGGTCCGGACAGGCCAGCCGCTCCGGACAGGCCAGCCGCTCCGGACCGGGAGGCCGGCTCATGATCCGGGGCGGGCGACAGCCGGACGGGACCTTCGTCCTGGCTTCCGATGAAGACGGCCGCCGCCGGGTGGAGGCAGCCGCCCTGTCCTGGCTTGCAGACATCCGGTGCCTGCTGCTGGACATGGACGGCACCGTGACCTTGGGTGAGGGAGCGTTGCCCGGCGCAGTGGACACCCTCGAAGCCTGGAAGGCCATGGAACGGGACCGGGTATTCGTGACCAACAACTCCTCCCATGGCACCGGGCACTATGTCCGGCGGCTGAACCGGGCCGGCATCCCGACGGTCCGCCGGGAGGTGATGACCTCCACCGACGCCCTGAAAAGCTACCTGTCGGCCCTTTCTCCCGACACATGTCCCACCCTGTTTCCCCTGGGAACGCCGGATTTTGTCGGGGAACTCGCCGACGCGGGATACCCGCTGGCGGCGGTTCCGCCGGACGCCGCGTCCATCCGGCCGGACCGGACCGGCGGCACCGGCCGGCCCGTGGACTTTGTGGTCCTGGGATTCGACACCACGCTTCGGTATGAGAAGCTGGACCTCGCCTGCACCCTGATCCGGGCCGGCGTCCCCTGGATCGCCACAAACCCCGACCGGGTGTGCCCGCTGGAAGGGGGGCGCGTCCTGCCGGACTGCGGGGCCATGACGGCATTCCTCCAGACCTGTACGGGGATCCCTCCGCTCCAGGTGGTGGGCAAGCCGGATACCCTGATGATCGACCTGCTGCGACGGGACCGGGGCCTCGACGCCCGAGCCCTGGCCATGGCGGGCGACCGGATCGAAACGGACCTGGAAGTCGCCCGAAAGGCCGGCATCCGCTGCATCGCGGTCCTGAGCGGCGTCTCGACGCTCCGGGAGATCGTCGACTCCGGCGTGGCGCCCGACCTGGTCCTGGACGGCATTGCCGACTTGCTGCCCCTGCTGCGGGGCCTGTCCGCACAATCCCCCAAGGAGGTACGACCATGAACCGACCCGATCCTGCCGACACCAGGACACCGGCCTTTCCGCGGAACCCCTCCGCCTCGGCTGTCCAGCTGGCCCTGTCCGTCCTGACCGCCCTGATGCTGTCCACGCTGGTCGTGAGCGGCTGCGGGGGCCGCGGGGCAACGCCCACCCCGGACGTACCGGTGGGACAGGATTTCCTGGGGTATGTGGCTGTCGACGAACCCTCCGACCATGTGGTCATCGAGATGGAGACCGGCGACCTCATCGTCCTGGAACTGGATGCGGAGGCGGCACCCCTGACCGTGGCCAATTTCCGCAAGCTGGTGGGGCAGGGATTCTATAACGGCGTCGGATTCCACCGCATCATCGAGGGGTTCATGATCCAGGGCGGGGACCCCACCGGGACCGGTTCCGGCGGACCGGGGTGGTCAATAAAAGGGGAGTTCTCCGACAACGGCATCGACAATCCCCTGAAGCACCGGCGGGGGGTTCTCTCCATGGCCCGGACCAACGCGCCGAATTCGGCCGGATCCCAGTTCTTCATCATGCACCAGGACAAGTACGGCCCGTCGCTGGACGGCAAGTATGCCGCCTTCGGCCGGGTCGTGGAGGGCATGGACGCCGTGGACCGCATCGCCCTGTCGGACACCGATGCCAACGACAGGCCCCTGTCGCCGGTGATCATGAAACGGGTGTTCTTCGCCGAACCCAAGGCCGAGGGCTGAGATCAGCCGGGCTTGCCCGGCTTCCAGCTGTCCTTGAGGGAGACGGATCGGTTGAACACGAGCCGCCCCTCGCGGCAATCCCGGGAATCCGGGCAGAAGTAGCCCAATCGCATGAACTGGAAGGACACCGGGGCCCGGGCCCCCGCCAGCGAAGGCTCCACCACGGCGCCCGAAAGAATTTCCAGGGAGTCGTGATCCAGGGCCTGGGTAAAGTCCGCCTCGGCGGACGGGTCCTGGGACCGGAACAAGGGACCGTAGAGGCGCACTTCTGCTGGCATCCCATGGGCGACGGACACCCAGTGGAGGGTGCCCCGGACTTTTCTGCCGTCGGGGGCGTCTCCGCCCCGGGACAACGGATCGATCTCGGCCCGCACGGTGCGAACCCGGCCGTCCGGATCAGCGTCGAAGCCGGTGCAGCGAACGAGGTAAGCGTGTTTCAGCCGGACTTCGCCACCCGGGAACAGCCGAAAATACCCTTTCACGGGTTCGGCCATGAAGTCGTCGGCCTCGATCCAGAGTTCCCGGCTGAAGGGGAGGAGACGGGAGCCGTCCTCCGGCCGCTCCGGGTTGTTGTCCGCCGGGAGCCATTCGACCTGGCCTTCGGGATAGTTCGTCAGGACCAGCCGGATGGGGTGGAGGACCGCCATGACCCGCCGGGCGCTTCGGTTCAGGTCCTCCCGCAGGCAATGCTCGAGAAAGGCGTGGTCCACGGTGCTGTTGATTTTCGACACGCCCACCCGGTCGATGAAGGCCCGGATGGAGGCGGGGGTGTAGCCACGACGGCGAAGGCCGCACAGGGTGGGCATCCTCGGGTCGTCCCATCCGTCCACATGCCCATGGGTCACGAGTTTCAGCAGCTTCCGCTTGCTCATGACCGTCCAGTTCAGGTTCAGCCGGGCGAACTCAACCTGGCGGGGCCGTTCCGGCAGGTCCACGTGCTCGATGACCCAGTCATAGAGGGGGCGATGGTCCTCGAATTCCAGGCTGCAGAGCGAGTGGGTGATCCGCTCGAAGGCGTCCTCCAGCGGGTGGGCGAAATCATACATCGGGTAGAGGCACCAGGCGTCCCCGGTCCGGTGGTGGGTGGCCCGGAGGATGCGATACAGGACGGGATCCCGCATATTCATGTTGCCGCTGGCCATGTCGATGCGGGCCCGCAGGGTCCGGGATCCATCGGGGAACTCACCCGCCCGCATGCGGTGGAACAGGTCCAGGTTCTCCGCCACCGACCGGTCCCGGTAGGGGCTGGGGGTGCCGGGCTCGGTCAGGGTGCCCCGGGACGCCCGGACCTCTTCGGCGGTCAGGTCGCAGACATAGGCCAGTCCCTTCCGGACCAGCTCCACGGCGCAGTCGAACATCCGCGGGAAATAGTCGGAGGCATAGTAGAACCGGTCCTCCCAGTCGTATCCCAGCCACCGGATGTCTTCCTGGATGGACTCGACGTATTCCGTATCTTCCTTGCTGGGGTTCGTGTCGTCCATCCGCAGGTTGCACAGGCCGCCATATCGCTCGGCGGTTCCGAAATCGATGCAGATGGCCTTGGCATGGCCGATGTGCAGGTAGCCGTTGGGCTCCGGCGGGAAGCGGGTATGGACTCGCCGTCCCTCGAAACGCCCGCCAGGGGACAGGTCCTGGTCGATGATCTCGTGAATGAAGTTCCGGGTCTCCGGGGCGGCCGCAGGGAACGGGGCCGGCGGGTCGGCGGGCAGGGAAGGGGAGGGGGAAGTCGGGTCGGATGCCATGTCATTCACCTCGTTCCAGCCGGGCCAGCCCGGCGCGCAGGCGAGCCAGGGACACATCCCGTCCCAGGACCGCCAGCATTTCGATGGCGCCGCCAGGGGTTGCCTCCAGGCCGGTTGCGGCGATCCGCACCGGCCACATGACCTGTCCGATTTTCATGGACAATTGTTGGGCCAGCAGGACCAGCCGGTCGTGGAGCAGCGCCTGTGACCACTCGGGCAGGGACTCGAACAGCGGAATGCAGGCTCCCAGGACCAATACGGCCGTTTCCGGCGTCGCCTTGGATTTCCGGTTCTCATACAGGGACAGGGGATGGTCGGGAAGCTCCCGGACAAACTCGATGCGGTCGGGGATTTCGGACAATTGGCGAATCCGCGGCTGGAGCAGCGACGAAAGGAGGGGCCAGTCCAAGTCTCTCTCCGGGAAAACCCGCCGAAACCAGGGCATGGCCAGGTCCAAAAAGGCATCCGGAGCCAGGTCCCGCAGGTACTCCCCGTTAAACCACCGAAGCTTTTCCAGGTCGAAGACCGCCGGGGAACGGCTGATGCCGTCAATGGAGAAGGCCGCTTCCAGCTCCGGCAGCGTAAACCGCTCCCGGTTGTCCTTCGGGCACCACCCCAGCAGGGCGATATAGTTCAGGATGGCCGCCGGCAGGAAGCCCTCCGCCGCCAGGTCCTCGAAACTGACGGCCCCGTGGCGCTTGGACAGCTTTCGCCCGTCCGGACCGTTGATCAGGGGGAGGTGCACATAGATGGGGATGGGCCAGCCGAAGGCCTCGTACAGCAGGTTGTACTTGGGCGTCGAGGACAGGTACTCCGAACCCCGGACTACGTGGGAGATCCCCATGGCGTGGTCGTCCACCACGTTGGCGAAATTGTAAGTGGGGAATCCGTCGCTCTTCAGGAGAACCTGGTCCTCCAGCTCCTCGTTGCGGACCGTGATCTCCCCGAAGACCGAATCGACGAAGCGGGTTTCCCCCTCCAGGGGCATCCGCTGGCGAATGACGAAAGACATGCCGGCGTCCAGCCTCTGCCGGATCTCTTCCTCGGGCAGGTCCCGGCAATGCCGGTCGTATCCCCCCGAAAACTCGGATCCCTTGGCGGACCGGAGGGCTTCCAGCCGCTCCCGGGAACAGAAGCAGCGATAGGCCCGGCCTTCGCGAACCAGCCGCCCGGCCATCTCCCGATAGTACGGCAGCCGCCGGGACTGGACATAGGGCCCGCAGGGGCCGCCCACATCCGGCCCTTCATCGTGGACAAGGCCGACCCGTTCCAGGGTGCGAAAGACCAGGTCCACGGCGCCCTCGACCTGGCGTTCCTGGTCGGTGTCCTCGATCCGGAGGATGAACCGCCCGCCAAGGGAGCGGGCGATGAGGTATTCGTACAGGGCGGTCCGGAGGTTGCCCACATGCATGGAGCCGGTTGGGCTCGGAGCGAACCGGGTTCGGATTCCGGAGAGGGTCATGGCGCGGCCTCGCTTTCGGGAAGAAATCCGAAAAAACGCCCATCGCTTGCCGCGTTGGGCGCCTGGGATGTATGATATGGTACCACAACGGACGATGGCTGAAAACATGGGCCTTCGTCCGGAAGAGAGGAGACCGCGGGCGCACATGTTCGGGTATGTCCGGCCCCAGAAAAGCGAACTCCGCATCCGGGAGTTCACCCGCTACCGGTCCGTCTACTGCGGCCTGTGCAAAACCATCGGCCGGCGGTACGGCCAGCTGCCGCGGCTGGCCGTGAGCTACGACCTGACCTTTCTCGCCCTGTTGCTCCTGTCCCTTTCGGAGGAAACCACCCGGGACGCCATGGAGGGGTGTATCCTCAATCCCGTGCGGAAGAAGCCCGTCGCCTATCCGGCGGGGCCTGGCGGCGGGGACTCGATCCTGGATGTCTGCGCGGATGCGTCGATCCTGCTGGCCTCCATGAAATTGGACGACGACATCACCGACGAACGGTCGGCCAAGGCACGGGCCGCCCGTATCCTGCTGT
>JAKPNJ010000229.1 GCA_029548445.1 Bacillota bacterium
GCCGACGGTCCCGGCGCCTGGGGCGCAGCCGGCTGGACTCCCACCGTCTCCGGAACCAGCCGGCCGGTGGCGGCCAGGAGCTGGATCCGGCTCCGGGTCATGGGGCCCGCGAGATAGGACATGCACCAGCGGGTCTCGAACAGGACCGGTGCGTCCTCGTGGACATTGTGGAGCAGGAAAACCCGGTTCCCCAGGCCGGCCAGGATCCGTTCCATCTCGGCCCGGTCGAACCGGCCGCCCTGGCTGGCGGACGCGCCTTCGAGGCCGTCCAGGACCCGCTGCCGGTCCCGGTCGGTCTGCAGCCGGCCGATGAACCAGGTTCCGGCGTTGGCCAGTCCCTTGTAGTCCAGGTCCACGGGATTCTGGGTCGTCAGCATGACGCCCAGGCCATGGGCCCTGGCCTGTTTCAGCAGCGTCAGGAGGGGTCGTTTGCTGGGGGGCTCCGCCACCGGCGGGAAGAACCCGAAGATTTCGTCCATATACAGGATCGCCCGGAGACTCGTGGTACCCGGCTGGGTCCGGACCCAGCCCACCACCTGGTTCAGCAGGAGCGACACGAAAAACATCCGTTGGGCATCATCGAGGTGGGCGATGGAGAAAATGGAAATCCGGGGCTTGCCGGATGGGGAATGGAGCATGGGCCCGATGGCGAGGGGCTTGCCCTGGAGCCACAGGGAGAAGCCGGGGGAAGCCAGGAGGTTGTTGAAGCGCAGGGCCAGGTCCGTCCGGTCCCTGGCAGGGAAGAAGGTGTCCATGTCCAGGACGCCCACCTGCCGAAGGGGAGGTTCCTGGATCAGCCGGATCAACCCGGGCAGGTCCGCATCGGCACCGGACCGCCAGGTATGGAGCAGCAGGGTGGAGAGCAGGATATGCTCCCGGCTGCGGACGGGGTCCGCCTGGACCCCGGCCAGACCCAGGAGGCTCGTGGCCGCACCGGAGGCCTGTTCCTGCAGGAGTTCCTCGTCCGACAGGACTTCCGGAGCCGGCGCCGCAAAGGACCGCAGGATCGAGACGGGCAGGCCGGCGTTGCTGCCGGGTGTATACAGGACCAGGTCGACCCGCTCGCGCATCCGGCGGATCCGCTCGCCGTCCTGGTCCCAGGCCGCCAGGCCCTCCCGCCATTTCGCCGCGGTTTTCGCGGCCAGCTCGTCGGGGGTCAGTCCCTGCCTCCTGGCGTCGTCCTCGTCGATCCAGGGACGAAAGTCCGAGGGGGCCAGATCGGGGAAGGAGAGAAGCAGGTTGGCCATGTCGCCCTTCGGGTCGATGACCAGGGCCGGAATCCCGTCCATGGCCGCCTCCTCGAGAAGGGCCATGCACAGGCCGGTCTTGCCGCTGCCGGTCATGCCGACGCAGACGCCGTGGGTCAGGAGATCCCTGGAATCATACAGCAGGACGCCGCTACCTGCCTTGCCCGCCGCCTGGTCGTAGGGGCGGCCGAGATAGAAAGCCCCGAGTTTTTCGTACTGCTCCATGTCCATCGCCTCCTTGTCGGTCGAAGGGGATGCGGAGCCCCTTCGTCTCTTCCATTATTGTAGCATAGGCCCCGAAAGGAGAAGGCCGCGGACACCGGGTTCCGCGGCCTTCTCCCATCATTCCGGCAGGAAGCCGGATCGCATCGGTGAATCCGTTCGACTGGCCCGTCAGTACTGGATCACCCGATCCAGGCCCTTGGCCTGTTCGACCCAGCCGGCGACCTGCTTCTCGGTCGGCAGCTTCCGGACCAGCTTCTTCTCCCCGTTGACGGCTACCATCTTCGCGAACAGGTT
>JAKPNJ010000236.1 GCA_029548445.1 Bacillota bacterium
TTGGCGTCGGCCTCGCTGACGACGCCCAGCGTGATATTGTAGATCGCGCCCGTATTGGCGGCCTTGAACGCGTCAATCATCCCCTGCAGCATGGCCTGGTCCTCCTGGGACCCCCACACCTTCAGGTCGACGGTTTCCTTCCCCTTGCAGCCGACGGCCAGCGAACCGACCAGGACCAGGATGAGCACGATGGACAGAATCTTTCTCATGATCGACTCTCCTCTCGTTGGTTCACGATTGTGAATCCGCAATGCCTTCCACAGTCATACGAAAACAAGGTTCCGATGCGGGATGTCCATTGCACTTTGTTCCGATGCGTTCACCTCCTGTGCGATGCTGTGGTCGTGCAACTGTGTTTATTATACCCGATTTGGTGCAAATTCGTTCATCAATTTTCATCATATCGCTTGCTGCAGGCAGGCTGGCGCCGCGTTAATCCGGCATTCGGCACCAAGAATCGTTTCGGGACTCCGACAGTTCCCCGTCCTCAGTCCCCGGACCAGTCCGGCAGTTCGTCCAGGGTGACCACCCGGGGGTGGGCGTAGACATGGCGGACATGATCCGCCCCGTTCTGGGCCTCGTCCCGGACGAAGGTGCCCCAGGTGGCGAACCAGCTCCAATCCGCCCGGAAGGCCGACAGGAGGTCGGGATCGGGGATCGGGCCGTTCTCGGTCATGGCGACGATCTTCCGGTCGCCGACGATCCGCACCAGCGCGTCGTACCGGTCCTGGACGGGACCGTAGTCCCCGCCGGCCGGATAGGAGTCAAACCCGAGGATGTCGACCACGTCGTCGCCCGGATACCAGATGGACTCAGGGGAGGACCAAACCCAGAGCAGGTTGTCCAGGCCGTGGAGATGGGTCAGCCGGTCATACAGGAGCCGGTACAGGGCCTTCCCGGCCTCCGCCCCCTTCGCCCCCCACCAGAACCACCCGCCGCCGGCCTCGTGGAGGGGCCGCCAGAGAACGGGCACCCCCGCATCCTCGAGCCGCTGGAGCTGGAACGCGATGGCATCGATATCCCGCAGCAGCAGGGCGTACTCCGCCGAATCCGGGTCCGCCAGCGCCGCCGCCAGGTCGAAGGTCGTGGCGTCGGTATAGAACCCCCGGTACCATTCCTTGCCCGGGACATCGAGCAAGCCGGACGGGGCGTTCCAGTGCCACTGGAAGGAGACGATGCCGCCGTCCCGCCACCAGCCGATGGCCAGCTCGACTTCGTTGGAGGCATCTCCCCGCTCGGTCCTGGACGGGTAATAGCGCATCATGTCGAAGGCGACCAGGGCGGGCTTCTTTCCGGTTGTCTCCTCGATCCAGGCGACCTGGCCGATATCCGCCTGCCCGGACAGGATCGCGGTCCCGTACTGGTCCGCCAGGTAGCCCAGCAGCCGGCGCGCCGCCCCGGAGGCCTTCGGGTTGACCGGTTCCCGGGACGGCCGGTGGACGACCGGGTCCGGCACCACCGGGTCCAGCCGGAAGGCGTCCAGGTCATAGCCGCCCTTCCCGGACAGCAGCAGGAGCGAGTTGCGTCCGCGTTCCAGCATGAGGTCCTCCACTGCCATGTCGGCAAAACCGTCCGTCCGGGGCAGGTCGATGCTGCCCAGCGGAAGGCCGTTCATCTCCAGGTAGCAGGCCCGGTCCCCGTCCGGCGCGTCGTACCGGATGTGGAGCCGGTACCGGCCGGATGCGGCGAGGTCGAAGTCGATCCGGAACGAGTCGGAGCCCCGGTCGAATCCCGTGATGTAGCCAGTCCCGGTAAAGCCGGCCTTGTCCCGGGCCGCCTCCACGCCCTTGAGCAGGCCGTCCTCGGTTTCCAGGCGAACCGTGACGCCGGCGGGCACCGGGGTGGGGTCGGCGGGAGTGGGTTCGGCCGGGGTGGGGTCGGCCGGCGTGGGTTCGGCCGGCGTGGATGCGGGCTCCGTCGGGGGGGTCCCGTCGGGGGTGAGCAGGCCCAGGGCCCCCAGGACGGCCCGGATTCGCGGATCATTCCGGGGGTCCGGATCCCGGGGCTGCGGCCAGGGGTAGCCGGCATCGAGGGAGAGGGGGTCCCGGAGGATGTCGATGACCGGCAGGTCCGTCGACAGGGACGAAAAACCTGTCCAGAAGGCGCCCAGGAACAGGCGCTCCCCGTCCACCTGGACAACGAAGGGCAGGCCGGAGGTCGGCACGGGCGGCAGCCTCGCCAGCACGTCCTCCCTGGACCGGAGGGACAGGAGATGGTCCTCCCACCGGTATCCCAGCAGGTCGACGTCCGACAGGACGGGACGGTCCTCCAGGGGCAGGCGGTTCAGGGGCATTCGGGCCGCTGCCTGGGGGGTCATGCCCCGGACCAGGAACAGGGCCCACCGGCTTCCGTCGGGATGGACGCTCTCCCCGGGCCGGAACGCGATCCAGGCCAGGAGGCCGATGGCGGCGGCCACCGGCAGCAGCATCCGGAGCGCAGCCGCCAGGCGGGAGGGCCGTCGATCGCTCCGCCCCATTAACGGCGTCCCCCCACGCGGATCGTCGCGGATCCCCGGATCCCGACCACCAGCAGCAGGACCCCCAGGCCGGACAGGAGCAGGAGGGACAGGCCCGGGCTGCCGCGGCCGACGGGCGTGCTGACAAAGGGCAGCCAGGGGATGTACCGGATCTCGAGGGCGGATCCGGCGGACGGCAGGGTCGCCACATTGAACACCTTCGTCATGGTGAAACTGCCGGACCGTTCCCTCCCGCCGGCGACATACCGGTAGGAGACCTGGTAGTCATGGTCCATCGGGTCCGAGGTGCTGTCGATCTTCTGTGTCACCGACGTGACGGTTCCCTGGGCGGAGGTGCCCAGGACCAGGGCCAGCGGGGCCTGGAGGCCGGCCAGGATCAGCAGGATCCCGACCAGGATCAGCACGGCCGAAGGGCGCTTCCTTGCCCGGGGGGCGGGCGCCGGCGGCGCTGCGGGGGCCGGGGCGGCCGCTGCCTGGTATATGGGCGCCGGCGGCGCCGCAGGGGCCGGCGGGGCGGCGGGACCGGTTCCGGCCCTTCCGTCCAGGCGGGCGCCGCAGGCCGTACAGAAAGCGGATCCCTCCGGGGTCGGCTGTCCGCAGGAAGGGCAATAGCGCGTTGGTGGCGTCATGATGTTTCCTCCTGTCTTCACAAGCGGATCGACCTGGTCCGCGATCCGTCCGCGCCGGGACTCAGGGCGTGGCGAGAGCCGGCAGCAGGCCGACGACCAGGAAGGCCTGGGCCGTCACATAGGTGGTCATGATCACCCCGTCCCCCCATCGGAGCCGGCCCCGGAACCGGTGGATGGCCAGGAGGCTGTCCGAGAGGAGAAACAGCAGGGATCCGGCGAACGGCAGCCAGGCGGCCGGCCCCCGGAAAGAGAAAATCCGGGCCAGGGCCAGGACGGCCATGAGCAGGAGGATCCCGCCATAGGCGAGGAGTCCGCCCCGGAAGGCCTCCAGGCAGGGGCCCATCCACCGGAGGAACAGGAGGGGCAGGACCCCGCAGGGCAGGACCGCCAGGACGTACCAAGGGGGCACCCCGGCCAGGAAATCCGCGGATGTGAGGAGGGCCGCCATCCAGGCCAGGTGGCCCAGGAGAAAGGCGGACAGGCCGCCCAGGAACCAGGCCGGGCGATCGAACCGAAGGAGAAGGGCGTCGCCGGCCGCAGCCGCCGCCAGGGCCGCCAGGATCCAGGGATTCGCCGGATCCGACTCCAGCAGGTGGAAGGCCATGAGAAGGGGCATCAGCAGGCACTTGGTCCAGGCCTGGGTTTTCGGGACGGCCAGGTGGAGCACCAGGTCCAGGGCCAGGAGCCCCAGGGCGACGATCCCGAATCCAGGTGCCATGTGCCCGCCCCTCCCCGTCGCGACCGGTCAGGCCGGTTCCGCCAGTTCCTTCACATAATACCGATACACCCGGTAGATCCGGCCGCCGGCGTTTTCCACCGACTTCCAGGACGCAACGTTCCGCTCCCCGATGGTGGAGGCGTCGAAGCGGGTGTAGCCCCTCTTGACCGCGGCCACGAGGCTCCGGGCGTAGCAGGCGGCCATGACCCCGCGCCGATGGTACTCGGGCAGGCTGAACTGCATCATCCCCCGGGCGGTCCGGACCTTCCGCCGATAATACAGGAAACGCAGGATGTTCAGGGGGCTCAGCCGGCCGCTGCGCATGTGGATCAGCGCCTCGTTCATGTCCGGCACCCCCAGCACGAAGGCGATGGGCTCGTTGTCGGACAGCCGCCGGGCAATGTGGATCAGGGCGGGATCCAGGATGGACCGGTTCTGCCGGACGAATTCGTCCACATGCTGCCGCGACGGCAACGGGGCGTCCCAGCCGGGTGGATAGGCACCCACGAGCACCTTGTAAACATCACCCACGTCCCGGTCGATCTGCTTCAGGTCGGCCTGGTCCACCCGGAATCCCACCCGGCGCTCGGAGAACTCCGCCAGGCGCACCAGCCGGTCCAGGTCCAATTCTTCACTGGTGACCTCCATGGCGTAGAGGTCCTCCCATTTTCGGAATCCCCGGGCCTCCACGGCGGCACCGTACCATTCCGGGTTGTAGCTGTTGAGCACGGCGGGCGGCCCGTCGAATCCCTGTACCAGGATGCCGCGGGCGCTCTCCCCGTCGTCAGGCGACAGGGGCCCCTTGAGGTGGGTGGCGCCCCGGGCGCGGCACCAGGCCTCCGCCGCATCGAGAATCCGGCTGGCGCTGTCGGGCCCGTCGGCCTCGAAGAGCGAGAAGAACCCCCAGAGCTCCCGGGACGGATCCCGGGATGGATCCTTCTCATATGCTTCGCGGTCGTCCTTCAGCCTGGGGTTCACGCCGCACAGGACCCGGGCCACGGGCCGACGGCCCTCGTACGCCAGGAAGAAGGAATGGGATGCATACGTAAAAAATTCGTTGCCGACACCCCGGAGCAGCTTCTTCAGGTCGCCCCGGAGGGACGGAACCCAGTTGCGGTCTCCGCGGTAGAGGCGGAATGGCAGGGCAATGAAGGCATCCAGGGCCTCCTCCCCCACTTCCCGGACCTCCAGGTGCCTGTTGACGGGATGGTCTCCCTCCGCCATGAATGGACGCTCCTTTCGCCGGCAACCCGCCTGGCGCTGCATAACGCCGCGGTGCCTGCCTGTCGCGATTGCGGCCGCCGATCCGGCAACCGTCGGGGCGGACCGGGCCGCCTCCCGCTCCATTATCGGCAACCCGGGGACAAAAGGAAAGCCCCGGCGGGATCCGGCCGGCCAGGAACGCAAGATCCGACTTGCCCGAAAGGCGGGATCCGGGGTATAACCTCTATCATATCCGCCCACCCCGCCATGGGGCGGGGCCGGGCGTCGCGGCACCGGAGACGGGAACAGGGGGACGGCACGCTGAGAACCACCGGCATCTGCATCGGCGCCTCCACGGTGACCCTGGCCACGATGGTCGGGGAACCGGACGGGCCGAGGGTCGGGACCACCCGGGCCATCGCCCATGAAGGCGATCCCCGCGGGATCCTGGCCGGGCTCTTCGACGGGCCCGAGGTCCGGGACGCCGACCGGGTGGCCGTCACCGGCCGCCGGCTGCGCCTGGCCGTCCGGGCGAGCCACATCCCCGAACCGGAAGCCCTGGAAGCCGCCTACGCCTTCTGGGCCCGGGACGGCCGCAGCGCCCGGACCCTCGTCAGCGCCGGTGGGGAGACCTTCCTGGCCTTCCGGCTGGATGAGCGGGGCGCCATCGTCGGCGTCCAGTCGGGCAACAAGTGCGCCTCCGGCACCGGCGAGTTCTTCCTCCAGCAGCTCCGGCGCATGGACCTCTCCGTGGAGGAGGCCCTGGAGGCCGCCGAGGACGCGGAGCCTTACCGGGTGGCCGGGCGATGCAGCGTCTTCTGCAAGAGCGACTGCACCCACGCCCTGAACAAGGGCGCGGCCCGTCCCCACGTGGTGGCGGGCCTGTGCGACATGATGGCCGGCCGGATCCTGGAATTGCTTCGGGATGCCGATCCCGGGCCGGTCCTCCTGGTGGGCGGCAGCTCCGCCAACCGGGTCATGGTGCGATTCCTCCGGAATGCCGGGGTCGATGTCCACATCCCGCCCGGCAGCCGCCATTTCGAGGCCATCGGCGCCGCCCTCTGGGCGATGGACCATGACACCCTCCCCGCCCCGGGAGGCCGGGACCTGTTCCTCCCGTCCGCCGCCGGCTTCCGGACCCATCCGCCCCTGGACGCGGCCCTGGACCGGGTCGCCTTCCTGGAGATGCCCCGGGGAACCCCCGAGGCCGGCGACGCCTGCGTCCTGGGTGTCGACGCAGGCTCCACCACCACCAAGGCCGTGCTGGTCCGTCGCCGGGACCTGGCGATCCTGGCCGGCGTCTACCTGCGGACCCATGGGGATCCCGTGGCCGCGGCCCGGAATTGTTACCGCGCCCTGGCGGCGGACCTGCCGGTCCCGGTCCGCATCGAGGCCCTGGCCACCACGGGATCCGGCCGCCGGATCACGGGGCTCCATGCCATGACCCCCATCGTCATTAACGAGATCATCGCCCACGCCCGGGCGGCGGCCCATTTCGACCCCGCTGTCGACACCCTGTTCGAGATCGGGGGCCAGGACGCCAAGTACACCCACCTGACCCACGGGGTCGCCACGGACTACGCCATGAACGAGGCCTGCTCGGCGGGCACCGGCTCCTTCCTGGAGGAATCCGCCCGGGAGTCCCTGGGCCTCCCGGTGGAAGCCATCGGGGAAGTCGCTTTCCGGGGCGGTGCGCCTCCGGATTTCAACGACCAGTGCGCCGCGTTCATCGGCAGCGACGTCAAGACCGCGGCCCAGGACGGGGTGTCCCGGGAAGACATCGCCGCCGGCCTGGTCTACTCGGTATGCCAGAACTACCTGAACCGGGTCAAGGGCGCCCGCCCCGTGGGCAGCCGGATCCTGATGCAGGGCGGCGTCTGCTACAACCGGGCGGTCCCCGCTGCCATGGCGGTCCTGACGGGGAAACCCATCGTCGTCCCTCCCGAGCCCGGGCTCATGGGCGCCTACGGCGCCGCCCTGGAGACCCTGGACCGGCTGGATGCCGGACTGGCGGCGGCGAGCCCGGTGGACCTGCCGGAACTGGCCGACCGGGACATGGAATCGGCCGGCGCCTTCACCTGCCCGGGCGGGCGGTCCCGCTGCGACCGGAAGTGCCCCATCCGCCGCTTCCGGGTGGCGGGCCGGACCCTGCCCTTCGGCGGCGCCTGCAGCCTGTACGACGACCCGTTTCGGACCGCCGCGGCGATCCCGGCGATCCCGGCGATCCCGCCGGTCCCGGCGGCGCAAGGCGCGCCGTCGCCGGCCGCAGCCGAACCGGGGGATGGCGGACCGGCCCTGGATTTCGTCGCCCTCCGGGAACGGCTCCTGCGGGAGGCCTGCGAAGCCGCCGCGCCGGCGTCCGATGCGCCGGATGGCGCCCCCTTCGTCGGATTCCCCCTGTCCCTCATGACCCACACCCTGATGCCCCTGTACACCGTCTTCTTCCGTGCCCTGGGCTTCCGGGCCGCCGCCGGTCCCGCCCCCGACCCCGCCGGTCTCGAGCGGAAGGGCGCCGCCTTTTGTTGGCCCATGGAACAGTCCCACGGGGCCCTGGCGTCCCTGCTGGCCCGAAAGCCCGACATCCTCTTCCTGCCCCACGTCAAGGCGCTCCCGGTCCCCGGCGGCGAGGCCGTCCGGGTGACCTGCCCCTTCGTCCAGTCCGAACCCTACGTCCTGCGGTCGGCCTTCCCCGAAACCGCGTCCCTCCGGGTCCTGTCCCCGGTCCTGGACATGACGGCCGACTACGGGGACGCCTGGCCCGCCTTCCTCGACATGGCCCGGTCCCTGGGACGCGGGGAGGAGGCCGCCCGGGCGGCGTTCCGCCGGGCCGTCGACGCCCAGGCGGGCTTCCACGCCGCCTGCCGTCGGGAGGGAGCCCGGTTCCTCGCCGACCTGGAGAACGGGCCCGACCGGTTCGCCGTGGTCCTGTCCGGCCGCCCCTACAACGCGTTCGCGTCCGCAGGCCACATGGGCATCCCCCTGAAGTTCGCGTCCCGGGGCGTCCCGATCCTCCCGGTGGATTTCCTGCCCGCGGAGGGCGAGGCTTCGTCCGACGCGGGCAACATGTACTGGGCCTCGGGCCAGGCAATTCTCAAGGGCGCCCGCTTCACGGCCCGCCATCCCCGGCTCTATGGCGTCTACCTGACCAATTTCAGCTGCGGTCCCGATTCCTTCCTCATCAGCGAGTACCGGGCCGCCATGGGACGCCGCCCCTCCCTGACCCTGGAACTGGACTCCCACACGGCCGACGCCGGCATCGACACCCGGATCGAGGCATTTCTTGATGTGGTCGCCCGGTTCCGGGCCGCGGCGGCCGCCGCATCCCCCGAACCGGAGGACGGCTTCCGCCCGGCCCGCATCGAGACCCGGGACGGCCGGACCACCCTGGTCGACTCCGCCGGGGAGGCCCATCCCCTGACCGATCCCCGGGTCCTGGTGCTGGTGCCGTCCATGGGGGACATCGGCGCCCGGATGCTGGCCGCCGCCATGGACCACGTGGGCCTCCGGACCGTGGCCCTGCCGCCGCCCGCCGAACCGGAGCTCATGCTGGGCCGCGGGGCCACCACCTGCAAGGAATGCCTGCCCCTCCAGCTGACGGTGGGCAGCCTGCTCCGCTACCTGCAGGAGCATCCGGACCGGGAGGAGGGCGACCTGCTGGTGAATTTCATGCCCGAGACCTCGGGCCCCTGCCGCTTCGGCCAGTATGGGGCCCTGACCCGGGCCATCGTCCGGAACCGGCGGATCCCCGACCTGGCCCTGCTGTCCCTGACTGCCGAGAACGGCTACGCCGGCTTCGGGGTCCGGTTCGCCCTGCGGGCCTGGCACGCCGTGGTCCTGTCCGATGTCCTGGACGACATGGAAAGCGCGGTCCTGGCCCTGGCGGAGGATCCCGACGCCGCCCTGGCGGAACTCCGGGCCGTCGGGGAGGACCTGTGCCGGGGAATCGCCCGGGATTCCCTGCGGCAGCTCCGTCGGCGCATCGCGGGCGCGGCCCGCCGGATCGCCCGGATTCCACGACGCGGATCCATCGGGGACCTGCCGGTCGTCTCCCTCATCGGGGAGATCTACGTCCGGCGGGACGGCTTCTCCCGGCGCCACCTGGTGGAGCGGCTGAGCCGCATGGGGTACCTGGTCCGCATCGCCCCGGTGGCCGAATGGATCCATTACTGCGACTACATCGTACAGAACCGGCTGGTGGCCCGGTCCCGGCCGTCGGACCGGATCCGCAACCGGCTGACCTGCGCCGTCAAGGACCCCTTCGAGCGGGGCATCCGCCGCCGGTTCCGGGACTGCGGCTTCTTCCTCGACGCCGACACCGGCGCGGCCCCCCTGGTGGAGACCGCCCGGGCCCACCTGTCCCCCCGGCTGACCGGCGAGGCCATCCTGACCCTGGGGGCCGCCCTGGACCGGTCGGTCCACCCGGCCGACGGGGTCCTGGCCCTGGGCCCCTTCGGCTGCATGCCCTCCCGCATCGCCGAGGCCCTGGTCCAGAAGGAGCGGGCCCGGCAGCCCGGCGTTCCCTTCCTGCCCATCGAAACCGACGGCAACCCCTTCCCGCCCCTGGTCGAATCCCGGCTGGAAGCCTTCCTGCTGCAGGTCCGGCGCCACAAGGAGGCCACCCGCATCCCGTCCCGCCGGGAGCGGCCGGCTGACTGACAGCCGGACCGGGCTCGCGGCAGATCGGATGAATTTGTAATTCTCCATTACTATATGCTAGACTGGACCCATTCCCGCAAAGGAGGGCCCTGTCGCATGGATACGATTCATGAACCGGCCAGGAACATCCCGGTCCTCGATGACGTGGACGTCTGCGTAATCGGCGGCAGCTGCACCGGGGTGTTCGCGGCGGTGCGGGCCGCGCGGCTGGGGGCCCGGGTCTGCCTCGTGGAACGGAACAACTGCTTCGGGGGCGCGGCCACCGCGGGCTTCGTGTGCTACTGGCATTCCCTGTTCGACACCACGGGAGAGCGGCAGGTCATCGCCGGGCTGACCCAGGAGATGGTCGACCGGCTGGGACGCATCGGCGCCATCGATTTCGTGCCGGGCCAGCGTTTCGACCGGGTTTTCAACTCGGAGGAAATGAAGATCGAGCTGGACGGAATGGTGCGGGAAAACCGGATCCGCCCCTTCCTCCATACGGTCCTGGCCTCCTCCGTCGCAGAGGGGCGCCATGTCCGGGCGGCCATCGTGGAGAACAAGTCCGGCCGGGGGGCCATCCGGGCCGGATGCTTCATCGACGCGTCGGGAGACGGCGATCTCGCCTGGTCCCTGGGCGTTGCGTCCTATGATCACGGGGCCGCCAGGCAGGCTCCGTCCTCCGGTGCCCGGTTCTCCGGGGTCGACCGGATCCCGGGATTCCGACTGAACGAGGAACTGGACCGCCACGGCCCGGAGTTCGGCCTGGGCGACGACCACGGCTGGTGGGTCGATGTCCCCGATGCCCCCGGCCTGCGCATGGGGCTGCTGTCCCATGTCTACGGCGTCGACTGCAGCAGGGCGGATGACCTGACCTTCGCGGAGATGGAAGGGCGCAGCCAGGTCCGGGCCATCACCCGCCTGGTCCGCCAGTACTCGGAAAACGGGAAGGCTGTCGGGCTGGCCGCCCTGGCCTCCAATATCGGCATCCGGGAAACCCGCCACTTCCGGGGGCTCCACACCCTGCGGGAAGCGGACCTCCTGGCGGGACGCCGGGAACCCGACGCCATCGCCAACGGGACCTACCGGGTCGATATCCACCAGGGGCCGGAGAACGCGGGGGTCGTCTTCCGGTATCTCGACGGAACGGAGGAGTTCTTCGGCCGCCGGGCCGGGCCGTGCATCCGGACCCGGTGGAAAACGGACGACAGCCCCTGCGCGACCTTCTACCAGGTCCCGTACCGGACCCTGGTCCCGGCGGAGTACGACAACCTCCTGATGGCCGGCCGGATGATCGATGCCGATCGGGGGGCCTTCGGCGCCATCCGGGTCATGGTCAACCTGAACCAGCTGGGCGAGGCGGCCGGCGTGGCTGCGGTGGAGTCCCTGGACAGCGGACGGCCCGTCCGGGCCATCGACACGACCCGCCTTCGGGATCGGCTCCGGGACGGGGGATCGATCCTGCCCTGACACAGCGCGACCCCCCGGATGGGACATCCCCGGTCCGGCCTGCAGGGCAGGCTGGATTATCTTGCATGACTTTGGTATAAATATTCATCGACAACCCCACCCGGCGCAAGCGGAAGCAAAGGAGCGACCATGCCCAGGCGAAGCGATATCCACAGAATCCTGATCATCGGATCCGGCCCCATCGTCATCGGCCAGGCCTGCGAGTTCGACTATTCCGGCACCCAGGCCTGCAAGGCCCTCCGGAAGCTGGGGTACTCCATCGTCCTCGTCAACTCGAACCCGGCGACCATCATGACCGACCCGGGCATCGCCGACGCGACCTACATCGAACCCCTGAACGCCCGGCGACTGGCCGAGATCATCGCCAAGGAGCGGCCGGACGCAGTGCTGCCGAACCTGGGGGGCCAGTCGGCCCTGAACCTCTGCGCCGAGCTCAGCCGGTCGGGGGTCTTCGCGGAATACGGGGTCCAGGTCATCGGCGTCCAGATCGATGCCATCGAGCGGGGCGAGGACCGAATCCTCTTCAAGGAGACCATGGCCCGGCTGGGCATCGAGATGCCCCGGAGCAAGCCGGCCTACAGCGTCGAGGAGGCGGAGGGCATCGCCCGGGAACTGGGCTTCCCGGTGGTGATCCGCCCGGCCTATACCATGGGCGGCACCGGCGGCGGCCTGGTCTACAACGTCGACGAGCTGCGGACCATCGCCCAGCGGGGCATTTCCGCCAGCCTGGTGGGCCAGATCCTGGTGGAGGAATCGGTCCTGGGCTGGGAGGAGCTGGAGCTGGAAGTCGTCCGGGACGCGAAGAACCGGATGATCACGGTCTGTTTCATCGAGAACATCGACGCCATCGGGATCCACACCGGCGACTCCTTCTGCGCCGCCCCCATGCTGACCATCGCCCCCGCGCTCCAGGCCCGGCTGCAGGAATACGCCTACCGGGTCGTGGAGGCCATCGGGGTCATCGGCGGCACCAACGTTCAGTTCGCCCACGATCCCGCCACCGGCCGGGTGGTGATCATCGAGATCAACCCCCGGACCTCCCGCTCCTCCGCCCTGGCCTCCAAGGCCACCGGTTTCCCCATCGCCCTGGTGTCGGCCATGCTGGCCGCCGGCCTGACCCTGGACGAGATCCCCTACTGGCGGGACGGCACCCTGGATCGCTATACGCCTTCCGGCGATTACGTGGTCATCAAGTTCGCCCGCTGGGCCTTCGAGAAATTTCCGGGGTCCCTGGACCGGCTGGGTACCCAGATGCGGGCCGTGGGCGAGGTCATGAGCCTCGGCAAGACCTACAAGGAAGCCTTCCAGAAGGCCATCCGCTCCCTGGAGATCGGCCGGCACGGCCTGGGCTTCGCCCGGGATTTCCACGAGCGGCCCCTGGACGAGCTCATGGCCATGCTGGCGGAACCCACCAGCGAGCGGCAGTTCATCCTCTACGAAGCCCTGCGCAAGGGGGCGGACATCGATGCGCTGTTCCGCCTGACCCACATCAAGGCCTGGTACCTGGAGCAGATGCGGGAGCTCGTGGAGCTGGAGGAGGAGATCCTCGCCCACCGGGGCGGCCGCCTGCCCGACGACCTGCTGGTCCGGGCCAAGCAGGACGGCTTCGCCGACCGGTACCTGTCCCGGCTGCTTCTCGTCCCCGAGGCGGACATTCGGGCACAGCGGGAAGCCCTGGGCCTCGAGGAGTCCTGGGAAGGCGTCCCGGTCAGCGGCGTCGAGGACGCGGCCTACTACTTCTCGACCTACGGCACCCCCTCCGGCGAGCCCGTCCGCCGCCTGCCGGCGGATCCGCCGGCCGGGGAAAACCGCAAGGTCATGATCCTGGGCGGCGGCCCCAACCGCATCGGCCAGGGCATCGAGTTCGACTACTGCTGCGTCCACACGGCCCTGGCCCTCCGGGACCTGGGCTACCGGACGGTCATCGTGAACTGCAATCCCGAGACCGTCTCCACCGACTACGACACCTCCGACCGGCTCTATTTCGAGCCCCTGACCGTGGAGGACGTCCTCAGCATCTACCGGCGGGAGCAACCCCTGGGCATGATCGTCCAGTTCGGCGGACAGACCCCCCTGAACCTGGCGGGCGAGCTGGAAAAGGCCGGCGTCCGGATCCTGGGGACGACCCCGGACACCATCGACCTGGCCGAGGACCGGGACCGGTTCCGGGTCATGATGGAGCGTCTCGGCATCCCCATGCCGGAGTCCGGGATGGCCACGGACATCGACGGGGCCCTGGCCATCGCCGGCCGCATCGGGTATCCCCTGATGGTCCGTCCCTCCTACGTCCTGGGCGGCCGGGGCATGGAAGTCGTCCATGACGAGACCATGCTGCGCCGGTATATGGCGGCGGCGGTGGGGGTCACCCCGGACCGGCCGATCCTCCTCGACCGGTTCCTGCGTCACGCCATCGAGGCCGAGGCCGATGCCATCGCCGACGGCACCGAAGCTTTCGTGCCCACGGTCATGGAACACATCGAGCTGGCGGGAATCCATTCCGGGGACTCGGCCTGCGTGATCCCGCCGGTCACCATCCCCGAGCGGCATGTCCGGACGATCATGGAGTACACCCGCCGCATCGCCCGGGAACTGGGCGTCATCGGCCTCATGAACATGCAGTACGCCATCGCCGACGATACGGTGTACGTCCTGGAGGCCAACCCCCGGGCCTCCCGGACGGTCCCCCTGGTGTCCAAGGTCTGCGACGTGCAGATGGCCCGGATCGCCACCCGGCTGGTCATGGACGCCTTTGAAAAACGGCCGTCGACCCTGGGCAGCCTGGTCCGCCGGGACATCCCCTACTTCGGGGTCAAGGAAGCGGTCTTTCCCTTCAACATGTTCCCCGAGGTGGATCCCGTCCTGGGGCCGGAGATGCGCTCCACCGGCGAGGTCCTGGGCATGGCCGGTTCCTTCGGCCTGGCCTACTTCAAGGCCCAGGAGGCCGCGTCGGCCCGGCTGCCCGAGACGGGCACGGTCCTCATCAGCGTCAACGACGCGGACAAGGACGAGGCGCTGGAAGTCGCCCGGGCGTTCGCGGACCTGGGATTCCGGCTCCTGGCCACCGACGGCACCCAGCGGTTCCTGGAACGCCACGGGGTTTCGGCGGAGAAGGTCCTGAAGCTCCACGAGGGACGGCCCAACATCGTGGACCACGTCACCAACCGGGAGATCGACCTGGTCGTCAACACCGCGGTGGGGCGACAGAGCGTCCATGACGACTCCTATATCCGCAAGGCGGCCATCCGGTGCCGGATCCCCTACATCACCACCATGACGGCCGCCCTGGCCAGCGCCCGGGGCATCGCCGCCCACCTGGCCGGACACGGAGAGGCCGTGGTGCCCCTCTCACTCCAGGAGTACCACATCCGGCTGACCCGCTGAGAATCATGCCGGCGGGGGAATCTGCTACAATGGAGGGGATTCGAGCCTGACGGAGGTGAGTCCCCCATGGTGCGGTTCCCGAAGGACCTCTATGCCGACGTCCGCGTCGAAACCGTCTTCAGTACGAAAATCCTGCTGGACGATTTCTTGCTGAAGCAAAACAAGACCAAGACCGATACGGGCGCCCTGGTCCGGGTCTTCGACGGAACCCGCTGGTACTATGGCGCCACCACCGACCTGGCCAGGCTGCAGGAGATGGTGGACGGCCTGGCCCGGATGGCGACCCCCGCCCAGGGGATCGACGCCCACCCGGCCGTGGCGCGGATGGAGGCGAACCGGGGGGATTTCAGGCGATATGCGGATGACAGCGTCGCCCGGGTCTCCAACGCGGACAAGCTCGCCCTGATGGAGTCATATGTCCCGGTCCTGCGGGAGGCCGAAGGGATCCTGAAATCCCGGCTTTATTACCTGGACCGCCATACGGAGAAGCGATTCCTCTCCAGCCGGGGCGCCGACCTGGTTTTCGACATCCAGCAGGCCAGCCTGTCGGCCCGCTACACCCTCCAGGGACGGGACGCCCCTTTCCAGGGAGGCGAGGACGTGTTCGAAACGGTTTTCGGACGGCTGCCCGGCCGGCAGGAAAAGGTCCGCGGCACCCTCCGGAAGGACCTGGATTACTGCCGGAACGCCCTGCCGGTCCCCCCCGGAACCTATACCTGCATCCTCTCGCCCCTGGTGACCGGGGTGTTCGCCCACGAGAGCTTCGGGCACAAGAGCGAGGCGGATTTCATGGCCGGCGACGAGACCATGGCCCGGGAATGGGCCATCGGCCGGCGGGTGGGCGTACCCGAACTCAATATCCTCGATTCCGGCGCCATCGAGGGGGCGGGGTATGTGCCCTTCGACGACGAGGGCACCCGGGCCCGGGAAACCTGGCTGATCCGGGGCGGCCTCCTGTCCGGGCGGCTCCACAGCGCCGCCACCGCGGCCCAGCTGGGCGAGGAACCCACGGGCAACGCCCGGGCCGTGACCTTCGAGTACGAGCCCATCGTGCGCATGACCACGACCTATGTGGGGGCCGGGACCCGGAGCCGGGACTCCCTGTTCGCGGATGTCGCGGACGGCCTGTACATCGACGGGCTGAACCACGGGTCGGGGATGACGACCTTTACCCTGGCGCCCCGGCGGGCCTACCGGATCCGGAACGGCCAGGTGGCCGAGCCGGTATCGGTGTCCGTGATCACGGGCAATGTCATGAAAACCCTGGAAGAGATTGACGGCATCTCCGACGAAGTCGAGCTGTTCTCCTTCGCCCTGGGGGGCTGCGGCAAGATGGAGCAGCATCCGCTGCCGGTGGGATTCGGCGGGCCGACGATTCGCGTCCGCGGCATGCAGGTGCAATGAGGGGAGGTTGCCCATGTCAGGGGATGCGACAGGAACGGTACGGGAATCCATCCGCCTTTCGGTGCGGGAGACGGCGGTCAGCGTCAGCCTGGGGCGCATCGACTCGGTCCGGACCAGGCGCATTGTCCGAAGCGGCTGCCGGGTGTATGCGGACGGATGCCTCGGGGTCGCCGGGACCCTGGGGGAGGCCACGGCGGCGACCTGGGCCGAGGCGGAAGCCAACCTGGCGCTGCGGATCCCCTATCCGTACGCCCCCGGGCGGGACCTGGCCCGGGCCCGGGATCTCCGGGGGCCGGCCCTGGCGGACGACGCCTTCGTCCGGGCCTGCGAGGGGCTCCTGGAGGCATTGCGGCGCAGCCATCCGGAATACCTGTTCAGCAACCGCATCGCGTTGACGGAGACCGAGACGACCCTGGCCAACGACGCAGGCCTGGACCTGGTGAACCGGGACCGGTCGGTGGTCGTGGCCCTGATCATCAAGCACCGGGATTCGGTCCATATCTTCGACGCCGGCCTGTTCCGTCAGGACCGGGCCTTCGACGCCGAAGCCCTCCTGGCTGACGCCCGGGAGCTGCTGGATGCCTTCGGCCGCAAGGCCGTGCGGCCCGTCGGGGAGAAAGTCCTGGCGGTCCTCCAGGCCGACCTGGTCCTGGGCAAGCTGGAGGAATCCCTGAACGGCGAAAGCGTCGCAAAGGGGGCCTCCCTGTTCTGCGGCCGGATGGGGGAGCGGCTGTTCAGCCCCGCCTTCTCCCTGGTCCAGGACCGGACAGACGAGGCTTACCATGTTCCCTTCTTCGATATGGAGGGCGTCGTGAACCCCGGCGACCGGGTGCCGCTGATCGAAAACGGCGTCCTCCTCCGGCCCTACTCCGACAGGAAGGCCGCCGCGCTCCTGGGTGAACCCTCCACCGGCGCCGCGTCCGGCGCCTATGACGAGACGCCCGGTCTCTCCGGGACGAACCTGTCCATCGTACCGGGGACGAGGACCCTGGCGGAGCTGCTGGGCGGAGAGCCCGCCCTGGCGGTTCTTGTGGCCAGCGGCGGCGATTTTACCCCCCGGGGGGATTTCGCCTCCCCGGTCCAGCTGGCCATGCGCATCGAGGACGGCCGCCTGCAGGGACGGCTGCCGGACTGCAGCGTCCGGGGCAACCTGTTCGAGCTGTTCGGCGACGACTTCGTGGGCCTCTCCAGCGACCGGCCCTTCATGGGTGAGCGGGCCCTTGTCGTCCGGTTGGCCGTGTCGGACGGCTGAACAGCGCAGTCCGGTCCGGAAGCCGTTGCCGGGCCAAATCGCCGGAATCTGCAACAATTCGCTTTCTTCCCGCAATCCCGGATCCGGTCGGATACGGTATAGTGATGCTGAGGTCATGTCCCGATCCGGTCCGCCTGCGGGCCGGCCGGAGACTGGTCCGCATTCCACGCACTGCGGGAGGTTCCCCATGTTCGTCTTGTCCCTCAACGGCATTTGGCAACTCGAGGCCGCCGGCGAGGCCGGCTCCGTTCCAGCCCGGGTTCCGGGGTCCGTGCTCGACGCCTTCCTTGCGGCGGGCCGGCTGGAAGATCCCTACCGGAGGCGGAACGAAACCGCGGCCCGGGATTTCTGCGAGCGGGATTTCCTGTACTCGACGGCCTTCGACGCAGACCCGGACCTCCTGGGTCGCAAGCGGATCGAGCTCGTTTGCCTGGGCCTGGATACAGTCGCGACCCTCGAGGTCAACGGGCAGGTCGTCGGCCGGACGGCCAACATGCACCGGTCCTTCCGCTTCGACATCGCCCGGGTCCTGCGGCTCGGAAAGAACACGATCCGGATCCGCCTCGCCTCGCCGCTCCGGGAGATCCGGGAGCGGCTTGCGGCCTCCCCCGACGCGATCTCCTATGTCGCCGGGGGAAACCTGCCCGGCACCAGCCTGTTGCGGAAGGCCCACTGCATGTACGGCTGGGACTGGGGGCCCCAGCTGCCCGACGCCGGCATCTGGCGCGACATCCGGATCGAGGCCTTCGACACGGCGCGGCTGGATGAAGTGGCGGTCTCCCAGGACCACCGGGAGGACGGTACAGTGCGGCTGGCCGTCCGCCTCCGGGCGGACGCGGCCGATCCAGGGTCGATCCTGCGGGCCTGGTGCACCCTGACTGCCCCGGACGGGCAGGTTCTGCGCCAGTCCCTCGACCTGGCCGGCGGTCGGGGCGAGACAGTTTTCGCGATCCGGAATCCCCAGCGCTGGTGGCCCAACGGGTACGGCGACCAGCCCCTGTATCGCCTCCAGGCCGATCTCCTGGACGGAACAGGCCCCCGTCCCTGCGATTCCCGAACCCTTCGGCTGGGACTCCGGACCCTGACGGTCAGCCGGGACCGGGACGAATGGGGAGAGTCCTTCGCGCTGACGGTCAACGGCGTCCGGATCTTCGCCATGGGGGCCAACTACATCCCCGAGGACGCACTGTTTCCCCGGATCCGGCCGGAGCGGACCCGGCGGCTGCTGGAAGACTGCGTGGCTGCCCATTTCAATTGCCTCCGGGTCTGGGGCGGCGGGTACTACCCGGACGATTTCTTCTATGACCTGTGCGACGAGCTGGGGCTCCTCGTCTGGCAGGACCTGATGTATGCCTGCAATGTGTACTCCCTGGAGCGGGGTTTCGCGGAGGAGGCGGAGGCCGAGGCCCGGGAAAATATCCGGCGGATCCGCCACCATGCCTGCCTGGGCCTGTGGTGCGGCAACAACGAGCTGGAATGGGGCTGGGTCGAGTGGCCGGACATGGCGTCCCACTCCATGAAACTGCGAGCCGACTATGTCCGCCTGTTCGAGCAGATCCTCCCCAACGCCGTTCGGGAGGAGGATCCCCAGACATTCTACTGGCCCAGCTCGCCGTCCTCGGGGGGGTGCTTCGATGCCCCCAACGACGGGAGCCGGGGGGACACCCATTATTGGGAAGTCTGGCACCTGTTGAAACCCATCACGGCGTACCGGGATCACTTCTTCCGGTTCTGTTCGGAATTCGGGTTCCAGTCCTTCCCCTGCCTCCGGACGGTGGAATCTTTTACAATCCCCGGGGACCGGAACATTTTCTCGCAGGTCATGGAAAGCCACCAGAAAAACGGTGCGGCCAACGGGCGCATCCTGGCCTACCTGGCCGACACCTACCTGTATCCGAAGGATTTTGACAGCCTGCTGTATGTCTCCCAGCTGCTCCAGGCCGAGGCGATCCGGTGCGGCGTCGAGCACTGGCGCCGCCATCGCGGCCGCTGCATGGGCGCCCTGTACTGGCAGCTGAACGACAACTGGCCCGTGGCCTCCTGGTCCGGCATCGACCATGCCCATCGCTGGAAGGCGCTGCACCACGCGGCCCGGCGCTTCTTCGCCCCAAGGATGGCCACGGCGGCGGAGGATGGTCTCCGGGCGTCCCTCTTCATCCACAACGAGACCCTTGCGCCCTTCGAGGGCGTCCTGTCGGTCCGGCTGCTGACAACGGACCTGGAGGTCCTGGAGGCGCGGCAGGTGGCCGTCCGGGTCCCGGCGTTGTCCGTCCACCCGGCCCTGGACCTGGACGTTTCGGAGCCGGCGGCCCGGGTCGGGGCCGAGCGGTTGGTGGCCGCCTTCGACCTGGCCATCGACGGGCACGTCGAAAGCTGCGGAACCACGCTTTTTGTTGCGCCGAAGCACCTGGCCCTGACGCAGGTCGAGTACGACGTGTCGGTGGAGGAACAGGCGGACGCCTATGCCATTACGGTCCGGGCGCCGGTCTACTGCCGGGCGGTCGAGTTGTGGTTCGACGACATGGACCCGGTGCTGTCGGATAACTTCTTCGACCTCGTGTCGCCGGGGGGGCGGACCGTGTGGCTGGACAAGCGGCAGCTGCCCGAGCCGCTGTCTGCGGACGACCTGGCCGGCCGGCTGCGGATCCGGAGCCTGGCCGACTCATACGAGGCCTGACGTCGGCCTGCCGCGTCCGGCCTCCTCCCGCCTCCTCCCGCCCCGTCCCGGCGCTTTACAGGCCGGGCTCCGATCCCTACAATGCAGGTACACGAATCCAGCCAGCCGGTGCGGCGAAACGGGCGGAGTCCCGCCGGCCGCACGGGTGTCCCTGCAGGAGGTCGACCGATGGCGGATGAGCGAGAGACAGTGGGTGGCAACGCGGCGGCAGAGGGCCCGGAGACGGCGGCTCCCCGCGAGGCCGCACCCGATGCGGGCCGGGGGCCGGGGCGGCTGACGGAGGAACGGATCCGGGAACTCTGGTCCAAAACCTACAACACCGACGGCAAGCCGGACTGGTCCCACCTGTTCCCCTACTACCACCCGGACATCGTCTTCCAGGACTCCATCCAGCGGCTGGAGGGGATGGAGGCGTTCCAGGCCATGTGCGGCCGCCTGACCGACCGCTGCCGGTCCCTGCGCATGGACATCCTGGGGCTGCTGATGCGCGGCGACCTGGTGCTCATGGACTGGAAGATGACCATGTCCTTCGGCAAGTACCCCGATACCCCGGTCTTCGGCGCCACAAAGCTCGTGCTCCACGAGGACGGGCGGATCGCCGAGCAGCGCGACTACTACGACCTGTGGGGGGACATCTTCAACGGGATCCCCCGGTTCAACCGGATGTACCGCCGGTTCATGAAGAGGAAATTCGGGTGAAGCGGGAACTGCCGGACGAACTGAAATTTCTCGCCAACCGGCGGGCGCCCCAGAAGACCTGCGACACCTCCCTGGCCGGGAAGACCTGCGTGGTCACGGGGGCGACCTCCGGCGTCGGCCTGGAGATCGTCCGGCACCTGGCCGGCCGGGGGGCGAGCCTCCTGGTCGTCGCCCGGAACGCCGAAAAGGCCCGGCGCGTCCTGCAGGAAGTCCAGTCCCGGGGGGGTGTGCCTGTCGGGGCGGTCCTGGCCGACTTCGCGGACCTGGACCAGGTCCGCCGGGCGGCGGGCGAGATCCTGGCCGCCTGCCCGCGGATCGATGTCCTGGTCAACTGCGCCGGCCTCCACTCGACCCGCCGAACCGAAACGAAGGCCGGCTTCGAGACGGTCTTCTGCGTCAACCACCTGGCCTCCTTCCTCCTGACCGTCCTGCTGCTGGACCGGATGAAGGAGAGCGCCCCCTCCCGCATCCTGCAGGTCAACTCCGAGGGCCACCGGTTCAACGGCCTGGACCCCGACGACCTGGCCTGGAAGAGGCGCCACTACACCGGCCTCCGGTCCTACGGCGCCTCCAAGACAGCCCAACTCCTGACCACCTGGGAGTTCGCGGACCGACTGGCCGGAACGGGCGTCACCATCAACGCCATGCACCCCGGCGATGTCCGGACCGGCATCGGCCAGAACAATGGCTGGCTTTACCGGTTCTTCAGCCGCCACGTGACCCGGCATTTCCTGAAGGATCCCGTGATCTCCGGGACCGCCGCCGGGTATCTCGTGTCGGCACCGGAGCTCGAGGGCGTCAGCGGCCGGTTCTTCCACCTGACCATCGAAGAAAAACCCGCCGCCCATGCCCTGGACCGGGACACGGGACGCCGGATCTGGGCCCTGAGCCTTTCGATGACAGGCCTTTCGGAGGAGGCAGTCGGCGGTCCGGCGGACCCGTCCTGACGGGATGGCGGTTGCGCCCCGTTCATGATACCGTGGAGGAAGATCGGACAGCGGAAGGAGAGATGGACATGCCGGAATTCGTGCTTCCCCTGGCGGCGGCCCTCCTGGCCGGAGCGACTCTAGTACTCCTCTTTGTGTTCATGGACCGGGCCCTGGCGATCCTGCGCCGGCTGGACGCCCGGGAGGCCGAGGACGAAACCCGACAGGCCCTGGACGGCATCCGGGAGGACCTCCAGCGCCTGGAACGGACGTTCCGGGACGAGCTCGAGCGGAATCGGACCGCGGCGGAACGCCTGAACAAGGAGAACCGGGAGGAGATCTCCACCCGCATCGACCGCTTCCGGGAATCCCTGACGGTGGGCTTTACAGGATTCGCGGAGTCCCAGCAGAAGCAGGGAGAGCTGATCCGGGGGCTGGTGGACCAGAAGCTGCAGCAGATCCAGCAGGGCAACGAGAAGAAGCTGGACGAGATGCGGGGCGTCGTCGACGAGAAACTCGGCAAGACGCTGGAGGAACGGCTGGGCCGGTCGTTCAAGCTGGTCAGCGACCAGCTGGAGCAGGTCTACAAGAACCTGGGCGAGATGCGGTCCCTGTCCAAGGACATGGGGGATATCAAGAACATCTTCCGGAACGTCAAGACCCGGGGAACCTGGGGCGAGGTCCAGCTGGGCTCCCTCCTGGAGCAGATGCTGACGCCCGAGCAGTACGCCCGGAACGTCAAGATCCGCCCCAACAGCGACGACATGGTGGAATTCGCCATCAAGCTGCCGGGGCCGGATGACATCGGCACGGTGGTCTGGCTCCCCATCGACGCCAAGTTCCCGATGGAGGATTACGACCGCCTGATGGCGGCCGTGGAGCAGAGCGATCCCGAAGCCATCGCCGCCTCTTCCCGGGCCCTGGAAATGCGGGTCGTCTCCCAGGCCCGGAGCATCCGGGACAAGTACGTGTCGCCGCCGGTTTCGACGGATTTCGCGATCCTGTTTCTCCCCGTCGAGAGCCTGTTCGCGGAAGTCCTGCGGGTCCCCGGCCTGTCGGAGCGCCTGCAGCGGGACTTCCATGTCACGGTGGCCGGTCCCACCACCCTGGCGGCCCTGCTGAACAGCCTCCGGATGGGTTTCCGGACCCTGGCCATCCAGAAGAGCTCCAGCGAGGTCTGGAAGCTCCTGGGCGCCGTCAAGAAGCAATTTGCATCCTTCGCCGAGAACCTGGAGGCGGTGGAGAAACATCTGGACAAGGCTTCGAAGAGCGTCCGGGACGCGACCAACCGGACGAACCTGATCCAGCGCCGGCTGGACCGGGTGGAGGAACTGCCCATCCACGAGGCCGAGCGGCTGTTGCCGTCGGGCGGCGGCGCCGGGTCCCGGAATGCGTCGGACGGGGAATTCACCGAGGACGCCGAGGAGGACACCGAGCGCCTGGATCCGTAGGGGCGGCAGTTGTTTGCGGGGGGCCTTCCGGCCGCTCGGAAGGCGCGGAACAAGGCGGGTTCTGGGATTGAAATCCCGTTGTTTTTAAGTAATAATAATATTCAATATTAATTTAGCCTATGGCGGAAGGGGCGATCATGTACCTCGCACGGCATGCGGAAGAGACGATCCGAGCTCTCTCTCGAATGTTTGGGGCTGTCCTCGTCTCGGGTCCTCGCCAAGCCGGGAAAACGACCCTGTTGCAGCACGTGGCATCCCATGCCAACTATCTTTCCCTGGATGACCCGATCCTGTTGCTTGCCGCAAGGGAACAGGGAGGCACTTTTTTCAAGGACAACCCCCCGCCTGTGTTCATCGATGAAATCCAGTATGCCCCGAACCTGTTCCCCCACATCAAGATCCTCCTGGACCGGGAACGGAAGAAGGGGCAGTTCTTCCTGTCGGGTTCGCAGCAATTCAGGATGATGAAGAATGTCAGCGAATCCCTGGCCGGGCGGCTGGGCCTGCTGACGCTGCTGGGCCTGTCCATGCGGGAGAAGCAGGAGATCGCCTTCTCCTGCCCGTTCCTGCCAACGGACGACTATTTCGCGGCCAGGAGGAAAAGCGCAGCGGATCTTGCATACGACGATGTCTGGAGGAGCATTCAACGGGGAAGCATGCCGGAACTGGCCGTCAACCCGGATTACGAGTGGCATCTTTTTTACGGCTCGTATGTGAAGACATATATCGAGCGGGATGTCCGGGAACTGACACAGGTTGGGGACGAATTGAAATTTTTGCAGTTCATGACCGCCGCAGCCAGCCGAACGGGCCAACTTCTGAATCTTGCATCCCTGGCGCGGGATGTCGGCATCAGCCAGCCGACAGCCGATCGCTGGATGTCCATCCTGGTCACATCCAGCATCGTCCATCTCCTTCGACCGTATTCCAACAACATCACGAAGCGGACGGTCAGAACCCCAAAGCTCTATTTTCTGGACACGGGCCTGGCCGCCTACCTGACCCGGTGGACAACACCCGATGTACTGAAATATGGCACAATGGCCGGGGCCTTCTTCGAAACCCATGTCATCGCGGAAATCATCAAGAGCTACTGCAACAAGGGAATCCAGGAACCCCCCCTCTATTACTACCGCGATCGGAACATGAATGAGATCGACCTGCTGATCGAGGATGGCGGCGTTCTGTATCCCTTGGAGATCAAGAAGCATGCCGATCCGCAACTCCGGGATATCGCCACATTTGACCTGCTGGATGGCATCCCTGCCATGCGACGTGGTCCGGGCGGGGTCATCTGCCTGTACGACAACCTGGTTACCCTCAAGGGAGCCGATCGCGTCATTCCGATTTCATTTCTCTAGTACAGCCAGTCCCTCATGGTCCGTCGTCAGATTCCCTTCTCCTCCGCACCCCTTGACTCTGTCCCTGCGTCAGGGTGTAGCGTTGGGTTGAGCCATGGCGCGCGGGCGCGCGTTGTGGCGAACCGACAGCGGATTCGGAACCAGGGAGGTGGACCTTGTGGGGCTCGTCGGCCTTCTTCTCCGCACCAGGAAGGGCCTCGTGACCGCAACGACCCTCCTCTGCCTCCTGGGCGCCGGCCTGACGCTGGCCTGGAACACAAGGGTTGGCGACATTCTCGACGGGATCGGCCAGGGGACCCTGCCCGGTCGGGCCCTGGTCGGATCGGCTCTCCTGGTCATCGGACTGGCGGCCGCCACCGGGTATGGCAGCCATGTCCTGTCGGAATGGACCTGCGAAACCCTGGCGGGAGATCTCCGCCTTCGGTTGGCCCGCTGGCTGGTGGGCCTGTCCTGTCGGGAGCAGGAAGGGGTTGCCGTCGGTGATATGCTCTCGCGGCTGCAGCACGATGTCTCGGAAGTCTCCGGTTTCCTGCAGGGCGCCCTCCTGCCCCTGTTCGCCGATGCGGTTTCCTTCCTGGTGATCGTGACCTGGATGCTCTCGGTGGAACCACTCCTGACGCTGGCTTCCCACCTGCCCCTTGTCGGCATCCTCTGGTATGCGGTTCGGTCCAGCCGCGTGATCGAGCGGCATGCCGCCGTGAGCCTTGCCGCCAACGATCGGGCCAGCCGCATGATCGTGACCCTGGTGGAGATGTTTCCGATCATTCGGGTGTTCGAGGCCCGGGAGACCGTGGGGCGCTGGCATGACCACCATGTCCGGGAATGGGAAGAGGCGGCCCGAAGGGGAGAAAGGAGACGCGCCTGCCTGATGTCCCTTTCCGCGATCCTCCGTTTTCTTCCCCTGATCCTGCTGTTCGGCTTCGGCGGTCCCCTGGTGATCGACGGCCGGCTGGGAATCGGAACCCTGTATGTCTTTGTCAGCCTGACCGGCAGCCTGTCCGGCATCGTCATCAACCTGCCCAGCCGCATCGCGGCCTATCGGAAATCCATGGCCTGTCTCCGCCGCCTGGAGTCGTCCGCCTGCCTCGACAGGGGGATCCGGATGTGAACGCCATCGAATTTCACGGTGTTTCGTTTTCCTACCGGGACGAGACGATCCTGCGGGACACCACCCTCGCCATTCCGCAGGGAGCCCGGATCGGCCTGGTGGGTCCCAGCGGCTGCGGAAAAAGCACGCTGCTGAAGCTTGTCGCCGGCTTGTATGCTCCTGACTCGGGCACCCTCGCCGTCCTGGGGGAAACCGACACCGAGCGGCTCCACCGCCATGTGGCCATGGTCCTGCAGCCTCCCCTCCTGTTCCCCGCCTCGATCCGGGACAATATCACCTGCGGCCACGACATGCCGGAGGAGCGGATCCTCGCCGCCTGCGAGGCCGCCCAGCTGTCCGGCTGGCTGCGGGGACTTCCGGACGGGTTGGATACCTATGTGGGCGAGCGCGGCAACCGGCTGTCGGGCGGCCAGTCCCAGCGCATCTGCATTGCCCGGGCCATCGCCAGGCAGTCGCCCATCCTCCTGATGGACGAGGCCACATCGGCCCTCGACGTCCCAACCGGTGCCGCCGTCATGGGCGCCCTGCGGTCTCTCATGAAAGGAAAGACCGTGGTCAGCGCCACCCATGACCTGGCCCGCCTCGAGGGTTTTGACCGCATCCTGCAGTTTCGTGAGGGGCGGCTGCATGAAATCCCGAGTTGAGAGTCTGGTCCGGGAACTGGGGAGACCGGGTCGCCTTCTCCTCTTCCTTCTTTTGCGGAGCCCCTACGAAGCATGTGCCACCATCCTCCTGGCTTCTTTCCTGGCCGGCGCCCTCTCCGGCGTCGAATCCGGCAGCCACAAGGCGCTGTTCGCGTCGCTGGCCTGGTTTTCGATCGCCGTACCGGGCCTGTACCTTTATAATGGAACCGTCTGGGCGACCCATGCGCCGTTCTGGATCAGCCGGATCGCAGCGTTGCGGCGCAGGCTGTTTCGGCGAGTCCTTGCGCTTCGGGCCACGGACATCGATGCCCGGCCAACCGGAGACTGGAGTGCCCGCTTGACCAGCGATGTCTCGTTGATCGACTCGATTCCCCTGCATTATCTCGCCGTCCATGTCGTCGGCCTGGTCGTGTCAACCGGCATCCTCGTCCGGATTGACGGGTTTCTCGCGCTGATCGTCATCCTGACCGCCCTTCCGGCCATCCTGGCCGGCCAGGTCCTGGCGAAACCCGTCCGGGCTCTCTCGGGCGCGCTGCGAACAGCCGTCTCCGACCAGGTCGCCGAGCTGGTGACACTCGTCGAGGGCGGTCCGACTGCCAGGCTGTACGACGCCTCCGAGTGGCTCATCCATCGGTTCTGCTTCGGCAACCGGGCGATTCGGCGGGTCCGGATGCGGCTCGCCTTGCTCATGGGCCTGCAGGCGGTCGGATCTCTCCTTGTCGGCATGGGGGGAACCCTGGTCGTGCTGTCCATCGGGGCCTTGATGGTCCTGGACGGGCGTCGGACCCTGGGGGGACTGGTTGCCCTGCTGCACTATCGACTTGGTGTCGTGGCCGGTGCGTCGATGGTCGTCAACTGCCTGCTGTCCATCCGAATCGCGATGGCCGGTGCCGACCGGGTCATGGAGGTGCTCGATGGAGGAAAATCAACCTGAAATCCTGCTGCGAATCGGGGAAATTGCCGCCTTCCACGGCGTGTCCGTCCGAGCCATGCGGCTGTATGAAGCCAAGGGGCTGATCCGTCCCCGGAAGATCGATCCGGAGACGGGATACCGCTATTATGCCCCCGGCCAGGTCCGGGACATCCAGGCCCTGATGGAATTGCAGCATCTTGGATTCAGCCTCCGGGAGATTCGGTCGATCCTGTCGGGCCGGATCGATACCCGGGAATTCGTCGATCGGCTGACGCGGAAACAGGCCGCCTGGGAAGAGGCCATCGCCGCGGCTCGGCACCGGATCGACTGCATCGGGGCCATGATCCGAAAACTGACAGGTTCGCCGGAACCCCCACTGCTGGAACGTTTGTCGGAAGACCAGCGGGCCCGGCTGCTGACAGCGCTGATCTGCGTTGAAGGGACGAGAAGCGAGGACATGCTCAACCAGGCCCTGTGGCTCTGAACCCTATCAATACTCCCCCATGTCGCGGATCTTCTGCAGGACGGCCAGATAGTCATGGGCCTTGCCGCCGAATGACTCGGGATTCACGGGGTGGTGTACGTTGTACAGGTATCCCCCTTCGCCGTACCGCCCCCGGTCTGTTTCGTCCAGGCGGGCCTCCTCCATGCCGATATGGACGACTTCCAGGCACATCAGGACATGCCCGTCCCCCTCGGCCCATTCCCGCTCCCAGGCTTGGCGGCATTCCAGGAAGAGAAAGCATTCCCGGATTCGCGGCGCGTCCACGGCGACAGCCGGTCCCGCCGTGAGACCGGACAGCGCGATCTCGTCGTCGTCGAACCCGTTGTTCCGTATGGTCTCCAGGCATTGGGACCAGATGTCGGCCGAGGGGAAATTCAGGACGACGACCCCTTTCTCCCGGATCGTCCGGTAGAGGTGGCCCGCCTTGCTGACGGAGGACAGGATGGCGTAGAATCCCCGGGGACTGCCGTTGAAGCAGGCCCAGGACTGCAGGCAGGCATTGGGCTTGCCGTTGGATTTGTACGAGGTCGCGACAAACAGTGGCGACGGAATCGCCGTCACGAAATCCATCCAGGAGAACCCGTAGGTTTCCGTCCCGGCCATCGAGGGAGGTATCGTCGCGTATTCCCTGATCATATCATCTTCCCCGCCCTTTCCTACGTTTCCCTATACACGAAATGCTGCACGCCGTCGTCCAACCGCTGCAGGAGCTCGGCGGCATGGGGCGGATAGACCGGGAGGTCCCGGACCCGTTCCAGGGGGACCCAGTGGAACTCCAGGTCGAAGGACCGGCCTTCGATTCGCTCGCAGCCGATGCCCCATCCCTCCGCCGGCAGGGAGCCCGGGTCCCGAAGCACGACCTCGAAGAACAGGCAGACCTGGTGACAGGGGTCCTGGCCCCAGGAAAAGAAGATCTCCGACACCCACTTGAGCCCGCCAACCTCGATGGAAGCGCCGGTCTCCTCGAAAAATTCCCGGGACAGGGTTTCGGCACCGGTCTCGCCGAAGGCGACATGACCGCCGGGAAACGCATAGGCCGGATCGTTGGTTGGCTTCTGCAGCAGCACCTTCCCGTCCCGGACGCAGATGCCCGCGACCCGGTAGCTGAACACCCTGCCATCCGTCCGGTAGAGAATGTCGGACATGTCGCTCGCCCCCCCGCCGTGGACCAGGATTCGGCTTTGTCCCCTACTCCGGATTCAGGATGGCGTCGCCGCCGCGGCAGGCCTTGAGATAGCGAAGGCCGCTGACCTGCCCGGTCCACTCCAGTTCGCCGCGGTAGACCGGGTCATGATACCCCTCGATATCGATGGTCCCCTGGTAGTGGTGCTGGCGCAGGATCGTGAGGATGTCCCGCCAGTTGCTGTCCCCGAAACCGGGGGTCCGGTGCCAGGCGAATTCGGCCGGGCCATGGATGCCCTTTTCGCGCACGATGTCCCAGGCAACGGTGGCGTCCTTCCCGTGGAGATGGAAGATCCGGGGAGCCCATCGGCGCAGCTGGGGGATCGGGTCGATCAGGCTGACCATCTGGTGGCAGGGCTCCCACTCGAGCCCCAGGTTGTCGGCCGGCACCGCGTTGAACATCATCTCCCAGGCAGTGGGGTTGTGGGCGATGTTCCAGTCGCCCCGCTCCCAGGTGCCGCCCATGTCGCAGTTCTCAAAGGCCAGCCGGACGCCCCTGTCCGCCGCCCGGCGGCTAAGCTCGCCGAACACCTCCCGGAACCGGGGCATGGAGGCGTCGATGGGCATGTCGACGATCCGGCCGGCAAACCCGGTCACCAGGTCGGTGCCGAATTCCCGGGCCGCGTCGATGCAGCGTTCCCAGCTGGCCAGGGTGTCGGCGTTGCCGCCGTGGCCGGAGAGGGGATTGCCAAAGATCCCCAGGGCCGAAACGCGGATGTCCCGGTCGCCGATGGCCTCCCGCACCCGCCTGGCCAGCTCGGGCAGGTCATGGCCGCCCGTGGACTGCCAGAAGGTCAGCTGGATCGATTCGAAGCCGTAATCGGCGATCCGGGGCAGGAGCCGCGGCGCCTCCGCGGCCCCCAGCAGCGTACCGATGCGGATCAGGGTGTCCAGGGCTGTCCGGTTCATGGTTGCGTCCTCCTTGTTCTATCGGATGGCGACACGGGTTCCGGTTCGGGCGCTTTCGATGGCGGCCATGACCATGGCCAGGCTGTTGCGGTTGGCGGCCCCGTCGGTCTCGGCCGGCCGGCCGGACAGCAGGGCGTCGACCATCTCGTCCAGGCAGCCTTCGTGTCCCTCGCGGCCGGTCCAGGCATCGGGCGCCTCCACCCGGACCAGGTTGTCGAAGAAGCCGCCGGAGCCGGGGGTCTCCCCCGGGGGCAGGGTTTCCGCCCAGGGCATGGATCGCCCGTCCCACATCGCCGTCCCCCGGCTGCCGCAGGCCCGCCAGTCGGATTCCCAACTGGTCTGGCAGCCGATGGCGCACCAGGAGCCGCGATAACTGAAGAGGCTGCCGTCGCTCATCTCAAAGAGGGCCACCGCCGAGGCGGCCCCCCGGTACCAGGAGCCGGGCGGATTGAATTCCTGGCACGAGACGGAGACGCCGTCGGCCCCCAGGAGGAACCGGGCCTGGTCGAAGGTATGGATCGCCATGTCCAGGAGCAGGGGGCTGTCCATCAGGTCCCGAAACCCACCGAAGTGGGGCCCGAGAAAGAAGTCCGCCCCCAGGTACCCCGGCGTGCCGATGGTGCCGTCGCCGAGGATCGTCCGGAAGGACCGGATGGGCCGAAGGTAGCGGCGGTTCTGCATGACGCTGAAGGGGAGGTTCCGTTCGCGGGCCGCCCGGATCATCTCGTCCGCCTCGTCCAGGGTGGACGCCAGGGGCTTCTCGCCCAGGACCGCGCATCCGGCTGCGAAGGCCGTCAGGGCGATCGACCTGTGGGCGGCCGGAATGGCCAGGTTGAAGACGAGGCTGGCCCGCGTCGCCTCCAGCACGGCGGCCAGGTCCCGGCCAACGACGGCATCGGTCAATTGGTACTTTTCCGCCATTCTGTTGGCTGCCGCCAGGTCCAGGTCCACCAGGCCGACGATGCGGCAGTCCGGGCGGGCCAGGGCGTACTCGACCCAGGCGCCGGCCATGGCGCCGCATCCGGCAACGACGATGCGAAGGGGCGTCTCAGGTATGGCAGGCATCGGGACAGCACCTCGTTTCATGGGCCGCCCTGCGGCCGGGCCGACGGTTCCGGACAGGTCCATCTCCAATGAGAATCCATCTGCATGATGCTTGTATCTTCCGCGGACTGCTTCCATAATGCAATCAGGATTTTACACTATTTTGCCGTCCGCGAGGTGACCGGGTGGAAAAGCTGCAGTTGCTGGAACGCCGCTGGTACGACAACCCGTCGTTTCCCTGTTCTGTACTGGCGCTTTCGAATCCCGGCTGGTTGTTCCATCCCCATTGGCACGACGAGATCGAGATCCTCCTGGCGGTCAACGGCCCCTTCGACGTGACCCTGGACGGCGAGCCCTCTTGCCTGCCCCCGGGCGGGGCGGTCGTCGTGAACAGCGGCGAGCTCCACGCGGCCCGGTTCCTGGGCGAGGGAACCGGCCGGCTGCAACTGGTCGTGTTCCATCCGGAACTCTGGCTGCCGGTCCGGCAGGACGACCCGACCCATGACCTGGTGGCGGCCCTCCTGCGGGGGGACCGGCGGCTGCCGCGTCTCTGGCGGCCGGACGACCCGGCCCATGCCGGCTTTCTCGCAACGCTCCGCAGCGTGCTGGACCTGGGTCTCCGCGACGAGGGTCCGGAACGGAACCTGGCGATGCGCGGTCGTCTCTGCCTGCTGTTGGCGGACATCCTGGAGCGGAGCCGGCTGCAGGTCGCGCGACCAGTCCAGGACACCGGCCAACGGGACCGGATCGACCGGATCAAGGCGCCGCTGCAGCGGATCCAGCAGCAGTACCCGTCGGACCTGAGCCTGGCCGAGCTGGCCCGGCTGGCGAACCTCAGCGAATCCCACTTCTCCCGCCTGTTCCGGCAGGTCCTGGGCCAGTCCGCCATCGGGTACCTGGTCGACTACCGGCTGCGCCAGGCCGCCCTGCTGCTGGACGCCACCGACGCCAGGGTCACGGACATCGCCCTGGACTGCGGGTTCTCGAACCTCGGGTACTTCGTCCGCCGGTTCAAGGCCCGCTACCGGATGCCGCCCACCGCCTGGCGCAAGCGGGACCGGTCCGGGCGGGACGCGGCGGAAGCGGACAATGGAAGCGGAATCGTGAGGTAAGCCCCATGCAATCGATCGAGGCCGCAGACATACTGGTCCGGAAGATCCGGAACGACTGTCCGGACGATGTGTCGGTCGTCGTCCTCATCGGGTCCTGGCTGTATGGCGAAGCCCATGCACGTTCCGATCTCGATTTGTACTTCGTGCCGAAAACGGAGCGTGGAAGGAGGCTGGGCTTCACGTTCATGATCGATGGCATCGGGTTCGACTTCTGGCCGATTTCCTGGGAACGGCTGGAGCGGATCGCCAACCATGAGGAGCGGATCACCTCCATCCTGACGGAGGGGAGGGTGATCCATTCTGCATCGGATGCGGACACGGCCCGGTTCAACCAGCTGCGGGCTCACGCCCTGGACACGGGCGATATCGGGACATTCCTGGAGAAGGCGTCCGGGAAACTGGACGAGGCCTATCCGGAACTCTGTCGTCTCCTGGAGTCGGATCGTCTTTCGGAGGCCCGTACCGCCGCCGTGCGACTGGTCGGCGTCCTGGCGGAAGCCCTTGCGCTGCTCAATCGCCGACCGATCCGCCGCGGCCGGGGCAAGCTGAAATCGGAAGTGCAGGCGATGCCGCTCGTCCCGGAGGGGTTCCCGGAGCTGTACGATGTCGTCTTCCGCAGCCGGGAGGCTTTCGAAATCCGGCTGGCCGGCGATACGCTGTTTCGGAACACACAGGCCCTTCTCGCCGGGGAACGCAGGATTCCGGCTGGTTCGCCGCCCCTGGCCGAGTCCCTGTCCGGTTTTTTCGAGGAGCTGGTCAATCTTTACAACAAGATCGATCGCGCCGTCGCGGTCGGCGACCCTGTGACAGCCCTGTACGCCAGCGTCGAGCTGGCTTTCGAGATCGAACAGGCCCTGGACGGGACCGGCCTCTCTCCGGAGTCCCTGCCCCTGCCGGACCTGGCGGAAGCCTATGACCCGGAAGACCTGTCCGGTCTCCATCGGGCAGCGCATCGGCACCGGCAGGTGTTCGAGGGTTTCCTGGAGGAACAGGGCGTCCGGATCCGAACGTTCGGGGACTTCCGGGAACTGGAGGCCTTCCTGGCAGGGCTCTGATCCAATCAGGCCATTGGGACCGGAATGTAAATGTCCATGACCGTTATCCCGTTGACAGTCCCGATTTCCTCGAGACAGGGGGCCGACGATGAGCCGGCGCATTCGGGAGCCGCGCAGGTCGTTCCTCGTGTCTCGTGGTCCTGCAGCCAGTCGGCCAGGTAACGAAAGCCGCCGCCGATCCGTACGAAGGGATCGGCGAAGGGGTCGGTGATCCGCAGCGTCGCGTACCGACAGGCGGCGATCCGCCGGACGGTCACCCGGGTTCCCTCGAACTCGAACGACTCGGGTGACGGAAGTGTCGCCAGGCTCTCCTCCCCAATCGACAGCCAATATGTATACCCACGGAAATGTGCCGCAGCCTGTTCGGCCGTCACGGGCGAATCGAAGCCGAAACGGCGCCCCACCACGAGGTCGAAGGATGCGGCGAGTCGGTTCATCCGGCCCATGATCTCTTCTTCCGGCTCGGAGCCGACAGCCGTCCCGTCCAGGACCAGCATGGGCGGAAGCGATACAAATCGGACATCATTGATATAGGCTTCCATCGGAACGACCTCCCCTCACGATTATAGCGCCGCCGACCGGATTCGTCCTCCGGGTCAGACCGCCTGGAGGCCGTCCGCACTCATCTGTGGGACCACCGGCAGGCGAAGTGGTGCTCGCCCGCATCGGCCTGGCGGACGGAGCCGTCCGGCAGCACGACCTCGCCCGGCACCGGCAGGCGCACATCCAGCTCAAAACGGCCATCCTGCCATGTCCAGCGGCTTCGGACCAACCCGGAAGGACTGTCGTAGGTGCAATCGGCCCACGTCAGGCTGCCCCCCGGGACCGGCCGGATGCGAACCCGGCGATACCCGGGCTCCAGGGGCGAAATGCCGGCGACAGCCTGGAAGAGCCAGCGGACGACCGAGCCGAAGGCATAGTGGTTGAACGAATTCCGGGGTTCGCCGTCGGGGCCGATCCCCTCCCAGTCCTCGAGAATGGTCGTCGCCCCCTTCGTCACGGCATACAGCCAGCCCGGACGCGCCGTGTTCTCCAGCATCCGGTAGGCGGTCTCCACATAGCCGGCCTCCGCCAGCACCTGCAGGACAAACTGGGTGGTCAGGAACCCCGTCCCGATCCGGCAGCCGTCGGCGAGGACCCTGTCATTGAGGATGGCCGCATTCCGCTTCCTGTCCTCCCCGTCCAGCAGGCCCAGGGCGATGGGTCGAACATAGCGGCACTGCCGCCGGGACCGGACCAGGCCGTCCCGGGTGAACCGCCGGCGGTACGCCCGGCGGATGTTTTCCCAGAGTTGGTTGTAGAACGCGGCCTCCTCCGGCTTGTCCAGGACGGCGGCCATGTACGCCATCCGGTGGGCCGCATGGGCGTAGTAGGCGGTCGCCACCTCGGCATCGGCCCACACATAGGCCTTCAGGCTGTCCAGGATCATGCTGTGTCCCGGCTCCAGCCATTCGCCGAAATGCCAGCCCGTATCGACGATGAACGCGCGGTCTTCCCGGGGAACGAACAGGCTGCGGAGGCTCCACCGGCGGGCCCGTCGCTGCAGGAACTGCATCCAGCGCGTCATGCTGTCGTACTGGGTCCGCAGGATCTCCCGATCTCCGTACATCCTGTACAGCGCATCGGGCACGAGAATGCAGGCGTCGCCCCAGCCGGCGCTGCCGTCCCCGATGCCCAGCAAGACATCGGGCACGATGCTCTGGACGCAGCCGTCCGGGGCCTGTTGCGCGGCCAGGTCCTTCAGCCACTTGGCCAGGAATTTCCGGACATCCATCAGGCAGGCGCCGGTCTCGCAGTAGGCGGCGATATCGCCGGTCCAGCCGGCGCGCTCCCGGGTCGGACAGTCGGTGGGAATATCCAGGAAATTCCCCTTCTGGCTCCAGCGCGTGTTGGCCACCAGCTGGTTGACCAGCGGATTCGAGCAGCGGAATTCCCCGGTCTGCTTCATGTCGGAATAGACCGCCACCGCGGCAAACGCCTCCGGACGGACCGGCTCGGGCCAATTCCCAAGAAGGACGTACCGGAACCCGCTGATGCAAAACAGCGGCTCGACGTCCTGCAGGCCCTCCTTCAGGGTGTAGGCGAATTCCTGGAACGGCCGCCCGGCCTGGGATTTCATAAGAAACAGGTTCTTCAGGGTAAAGTTCCCCTGC
>JAKPNJ010000239.1 GCA_029548445.1 Bacillota bacterium
GCTCACCACCGAGCCATACGCCCCGTTGTGCTTCTGGCGGTCGTCGATGCTGTAGAGAAGGGACGTGGAACGGACCGCCGACACGCCGTCCAGGGTCACGAATTCCCCCGGTACGGTAACCCGGTAGACACCGCCCGTGGCCGTGACCCTCGTATGGGTCTGGTAAATGCCCAGCCACCGGTTGTAGTGGACATAGGTCTTGTAAGGGAATCGGCCGGGGAGGTTGTAGAGCCGGGTGAACAGGGCCGCGCCGGCCTGCTCGGACATGTAATGAAGGTACTTGTCCACCACCGGTTCCCGGATGTCGTTCTCATACATCCAGAAATAGTCGACCCCGTCGATGAGGACCCGGTTCGCCATGCTGAGGGGGTGTCCCATGACCTCGGACAGGGTGCTGTTGACCTGGGCGCCCTGTTCGTACAGGATGGTCAGCCCGGGCACATGGCGATACCGGTTCACCTGGTAGAAGATGGCCGACAGGGAACTGCCCCAGTCGCCGGCCATGGCCTGCCAGCCGTTGTACTTGATGCCGATCCCCTTCTTCGCCAGGTACCCGGTCACTTTCCAGTCGATATACTCCTGGTCCCGGAACGCGTCCGCGCCGGGGAACCCGATGGCGCACATGAACAGGGGCTTTCCGTCCGGGCGGAAGGCGTCGTCGAAGGCATCCACCACCCATTTCACATGTTCCACATACTTCTGGCTGAAGAGGGTCCGGTCTGCGGTGCCGGCGAAGGTCGTCCACTGCTCGGCGAGTCCCTGGGGATCCCCGTCCCCGCTGAGGGTCAGCTCCTCCCAGCGGCCGTAGCCCCCGATGTTGACCGCCGCCACATGGGGGTCGTCGCCGTACTTCGCCGCCAACGCCTCGATGAACCGTCCGAACCGGTCCCGGAAGACCGGGTCGAAATAGTTGGGGAAGCAAAGGTTGCCCACATGGAAGCCGGCCCTGTTGCTGGAGATGTCCAGGTTGTCCAGGAGGAACCGGCCTTCGGGGGCGGAAAAGACGACCTTGTCGCCGGTCCGGAGCGAGGCGGCCGGGATGTCGAAGACCCGGGAGCCCCGGTCGCCGGCGGACAGGGTCCAGGACTGGAGGGACACCCGGGTGCCGTCGCTCCTCCGGAGATCCACAACCAGGCGGCCGGAAGAAACGGCCTTGAAGTCAAGGCCCACGGACACGCCGTTCTGGAGATCCAGGGGGCTGCTGCCGCTGTCGATCCCGTCGCCGCCGGCCATTTCCAGGGAGGCGCTGCCCGACAGGACCTTCGCCGCCTCCCGGACCACGGTTCCGCCGGAAAGGAGCTGATATGCCGAGCCATCTGCGGCCGAAAGGCCGCCGCTGCCCTTCTCGAATCCCAGGAAGCTGCCGTATGTGATGCGCCGGACATGGTACCGGTTGTACAGCCAGGCCGGGCTGTCATTGGGAGAGAAGGCCGCGGTGGAAACCCGGAACACGATCTTCTTCCCCTGGGCCGCGTACCGGTCGCGGATCCGGTCGATGTCCGACCAGTCGTAGACGCCCTCGACGGCCTCGATGTCGCTCCACATGAGGAACACTTCGGTACCCGTGACCCGGACGCTGGACGAGAGGGTGCCGTGCCAGGATTCGGACGTCACGGGGGCGAAAAAGACGACTCCCTTGTCCATGGTCATGCCTCCCGATGCCAGGAGCCCCCCGGCGCCCGAGGCGGCCAGCAGGACGACGACGGCCAGGGCCGCCAGGCGAAGGACTCTTCGGTGATTCAGGTGCCTGGGGATGTGCAGGGTCATGTCGGATCCTCCCGGAGAGGGATCGGACCTCGGTCCGATCCGGGCTGTCTTGTACTTCTTATATACATATATCATACAAGATGAATGTGGCATCCCGCCGATCCCGAACCATCCGGACGCCGGGACGCAAGAACACAGGCCCATGGTATCAGCCACGGGCCCGCATCGTCAATCCATGAATTATCTGTTGTATTGTATAATTATCCGAGTTCCAGTCAGCACCCGTCCGCCTCAGACGAACTCCCGGCAGAAACGGGCGACCAGGGCGGGATCCCGCTTCCGGTCCAGCAGGGGTCCGCCGGCGGAGAGGACCGGGTGGCGCTGATGGAAGGTTGGGCGCTGCTCCTGGTAGAGGATCCCCGTCGGGATCCGGTCCCCGAACTCCCCGGCCACCCGCAGGGCCGCCGCAAAGTCCGAGGGGTCGTGGTCCGGGCCCAGCCGGTACACCCGCTTGCTGTAATAGGCGAAGGTGTTGACCTTGTTGAAGCTGACGCAGGGCTGGAAGATGTCCACCAGGGCGTAACCGGGATGGCGGATGGCGGCCTTCATCAGGTCCGTCAGCTGCTCCCGGTCGCCGATGAATCCACGGGCCACGAAGCCCGCCCCGGCGGCCAGGGCAGTCAGCATGGGGTTCAGGGGCCGGTTCTGGTTCCCGGTCACCTGGACATCCGTCACCTGCCCGATGTCGGTGGTGGGCGAGGCCTGCCCCTTGGTCAGGCCGTAGACCTGGTTGTCGTGGACGAAGTGGGCGATGTCCACGTTCCGGCGGATGTTGTGGAGGAAGTGGTTCCCTCCCTCGCCGTAGGTGTCGCCGTCGCCGGTGCTGACCACCACGACCAGGTCCTCGTTGGCCATCTTGGCTGCCGCCGCCGGGGGGAGCGCCCGCCCGTGGAGGCCGCAAAAGGCGTGGGATGTCACATACTGGGGCGTCTTGGCCGCCTGGCCGATACCCGCCACCAGCAGGACCCGCTCCGGATCCAGGCCCAGTTCATTCAGGGCGGTCTTCAGGCACTCCAGGAGGGCGAAGTTGCCGCAGCCGGGGCACCAGGCGGTCTCCCGGGTCGCAAAGGCGGGGCTCATGGGCGGGCCTCCTTCCGGATCCGGCTTGCGATTTCCTCGCCGGACAACTGCCGTCCGTCATACTTCAGGATACGGGCGTCGCAGGCAAGGCCCGTCTCCTGCCGGACCAGGTCGGCCAGCTGGGCCGTGGCGTTCTGTTCCACGTCCACCAGCCGGCGGGCGTCCGCGGCCCGGGCCAGGAGCACCCGGGTCGGCAGGGGCCAGAGATCCCCGAACACCAGGGCGCCGTATGAATCGGTCCGGTCGGGATCGGCGTTCAGGATCGAGACGGCCTCGGCCAGCGGGCCATACAGGGACCCCCAGCCCAGCAGCAGGGTGCCGCAGCCGTCCTCCCCCAGGAACTCGGGTTCCTGCAGTTCCTGGCGCAGCCCCTCCAGTTTTTTCATGCGCTTGTCCACCATCCGGGTCCGCATGTCGGCGGATTCCGTGATGCGCCCCGACTCGTCGTGCTCATCGCTGTCGATGGCCACGAAGCCGGGGCTCCGTGCCGGGATCCGGCGGGGCGACACGCCATCCGGCGTGAACCGGTAGCGCAGGTAGCCGCTGCCACCCGCTTCACCGACTGCAGCTCCCTCGCCATCGGGATCGTTCGCCTCGTCGCGGCCGTCGTCCACGATGGGACGGGGATCCGCAGGGATTTCCGACGGGTCGAAGAGCGGGACCGTGGCCGTGGCATCGGCCAAATACTGGTCCCCCAGCAGGATCACGGGAAGCTGGTACCGATCCGCCAGGTCGAAAGCCCGGATCGCCTGCCGGAAGGCATCGGCGTGGTGCCGCAGGGCGATGACCATCCTGGGGAATTCCCCCTGGGCACAGGAGAGGACGAACTTGAGGTCGCTCTGTTCGGTCCGGGTGGGCAGGCCCGTGGCGGGCCCCGGCCGTTGGATGTCGGCCACCACCAGCGGGATTTCGGCGATGCCGGCGAAGCCCAGGGCTTCGACCATGAGGCAGAATCCGCCCCCCGACGTCCCCGTCATGGCCCGGACCCCGGCGAAGGAGGCGCCCAGGGCCATGTTCACCGCGGCGATCTCGTCTTCCGCCTGTTCCACGACGATTCCGGCCTCCACCCCCTTGGATGCCAGGTACTCCAGGATGGAGGTGGAGGGGGACATGGGATAGGCCGAATAGAACTTCACCCCGGCGGCGATGGCCCCCAGGGCCAGGGCCCGGTTGCCGGACAGCAGCATGGCGTCGGCGGCGTCACCGGGCGGGCAGGAGAACCGCGGCTCGGCCAGGGCATATCCCCGGTCGATGGCCTGTTGGTTGATGGGAACCAGGGATTCCTTGAGATAGAGGGGCAACACGCCGTCCGCCAGGTCCCGCGACACGCCGAAGAGACGGAGAAGGGCCCCGACGGCCACGTTCCCCTCCACTTTCGGATTGCCCAGCTCCTTCGCGATGGCGGACAGGGGCAGGGGCAGGAGGCGGGGATCCCGGTTCCCGGCCATTTCCTCGGCCGGGAGCAGGGCGGCGTCCACCAGGAGGAAGCCGTCCTCGGCCACCCGGTCCCGGTGGAGGTCCAGGGTTTCCCGGGTAAACGCCACCAGGCCGTTCAGCCGGTCGGCATGGCACCGGACCGGGGCATTGCCGAAGCGGACCTGGGTAAAATTGTGGCCGCCGCGGATCCGGGACATGAGGTCCCGGTGGCTGAAGACATGGGCACCGGCCCGTTTCAGGATCCGCTCCAGGATGGCGGCCGTGGTCTCGATACCCTGGCCGGCGGCGCCTCCGATCAGCAGGTTGCAGGTCATGGGGGCCTCCCCTCGATTCGCCGGCCGCCGGGCGGCCGGAGGCGGATGCTGGCTTCAGTATATCCCGTCGGGCGACGAACGGGCAAGGCGACCGGCCCCGGCAAGGGCTTCCCGAATCACCCGGTCCTCGAAGGCCTCCCAGTCGGGATCGATCCGCTGCACCTCCGGATGGGACAGGACCCAGTCCAGGGTCCTCCGGACGCCCCGGTCAAACCGGACGACGGCTTCGAAACCCGGCACCAGGGCCTTGACCTTCGTGTTGTCGAAGATCACGCTGTGGCTCTTGTCCCCCAGGAGAGGGCCCTCCAGGGAAGGGTCCAGGGCCACGAGGGTCTCGCTGGCCACGTGGACCAGGTCCGGCTCCCGGCCCAGGGCCGCCCCGACGATCCGATAGATCTGGTTCCAGGACAGGGATTCGTCGGACGTGATGTGGACGGCCTCCCCGATGGCGCGGGGATTGCCCAGGAGGCCGGCGAGGCCCCGGGCGAAATCGGTGTTGTGGGTCAGGGTCCACAGGGATGTGCCGTCCCCATGCACCAGCACCGGCCGCCCCTCCCGGATCCGGACGAGTTCCTGCCAGGTGCCCTCCCGGCCATGGACGCCCAGGGGCACGCCCCGGTCGCCGTAGGTGTGGCTGGGCCGCACGAGGGTAACCGGAAAGCCGTCTTCCCTGAAGTGGCGCAGGAGGACGTCCTCGCAGGCGATCTTGTTCCGGGAGTAGGCCCAGAAGGGATTGGCCAGGGGGGTTCCCTCCGTGATGAACGGGCTGGCCGGGGGTTTTTGGTAGGCCGAGGCGGAGCTGATGAAGACATACTGGCCGCACCGGCCCGAAAACAGCCGGGCGTCCCGTTCCACCTGGTCCGGAAGGTAGGCGATGAACTGGACTACCACGTCAAAGCAGCGCCCTTCCAGGAGACCCCGAACCGCCGATTCGTCGGCCATGTCCCCCACCAGCAGCCGGGCGCCCTCCGGCACCCGGTCCCGCCGCAGGCCCCGGTTGAGCAGGGTCGTCTCCCAGCCGGTCTCCACCAGCAGGCGGCTCACCGCCGAGCTGATGGTGCCGGTTCCCCCGATGAGCAGCGCGCGCATGGATCGTCTCCCCTCCCTAGGACAGGCGGGTTCGGTAGTCGTCGTACCCGAAGCGGCGCAGGACCCGGACGCCCTCGGCCCGGCTCGCCAGGGCGATGGACGGCAGGTTCACGCCGTTGAAGGTGTTGTTCTTGACCATGGTGTAGTGGGCCATGTCGCAGAACACCAGCCGGTCCCCGGGTACCAGGGGGGCGGGGAACGAGTAGTCCCCCGCCACGTCCCCGGCCAGGCAGGTGGGGCCGCCCAGCCGGCAGGTCCAGGGGCCTTCGCCGGGCAGGCCGGCCCCCAGGATGGCGGGGCGGTAGGGCATTTCCAGGACATCGGGCATATGGCAGGCCGCCGAGGTGTCGAGGATCGCCACCGGCGGGTCCCCGTCCACCAGGTCCAGGACCGAGGCCACCAGGAAGCCGGTCTGGAGGGCGATGGCCTCTCCCGGTTCCAGGTAGAGCTGGACGCCGTACCGGTCCCGGAGGCCGGACAGGAGCCGGACCAGCCGGTCCACGTCGTAGTCCGGGCGGGTGATGTGGTGGCCGCCGCCCAGGTTCAGCCACTTCATCCGGGGAAGCAGGTCCCCGAACCGGGCCTTCACCGCCTCCACGACCTGCTCCAGGGGCTCCACCCCCTGCTCGCAGAGGGCATGGACATGGAGGCCGTCCAGGCCGTCCAGGACCCCCGGGTCGATCGCCAGGGCAGTGTCCAGGCCCTGGCGGACCAGGCCCAGCCGGGAACCCGGGGCGCAGGGATCGTAGATCGGCGTGCCGACGACGGAGCGCTCCGGGTTGACCCGGAGGCCGCACTCGATGGGCCGGGCCCGGCCGGACTCCCGGTTGGCCGCCGCCACCCGGGGACCGAACCGCTGCCACTGGGAGATTGAGTTGAAGACGATGTGGTCGCACAGCCCCAGCAGTGCATCGAAATCGGCGTCCGAGAAGGCCGGCGAATAGACATGGACTTCCTTCCCCATCTCCTCCCGTCCCAGCCGGGCCTCGAAGGGCGAACTGGCGGCGATGCCGGCCAGGTACCGGCCGACCAGGGGGAAGACCGAAAACATGGAGAAGCCCTTCAGGGCCAGGAGGATCCGGCAGCCGGCCCGGTCCTGGACCGACCGGAGGATTCGGAGGTTCCATTCCAGGCGGTCCTCGTCCACCACATAGCAGGGGGTGGGGACCGACGCGAAATCGGGATACGGCAGGCCGCTTGGGTTCGGACAGGTTTCAGGGGCCACCTCTCTTGCCGCAGCCTCCGCCGCAGACCCTGCTGCAGCTTCCGCTGCCTCCCCGGACCCCGGGCGATGTGCCGCCATCGGTCAGTCCACCAGGGTCGGCGAGAAGTCTTCCCGCCAGGGCAGCCCCTGCCGGTTCAGGGCGTCCATGAAGGGATCCGGGTCGAATTCCTCCACGTTGAAGACGCCGGGCTTCTTCCAGGCCCCCGACAGGACCATCATGGCGCCGATGACCGCCGGGACGCCGGTGGTATAGGAGATGGCCTGGGAGCCGGTCTCGGCGTAGCAGGCCTGGTGGTCGCAGATGTTGTATACATAATAGGTCCGGGGCTTCCCGTCCTTCGTCCCCCGGAGGATGGTCCCGATGTTGGTCTTTCCCTTCGTCAGGGGACCCAGGGACGCCGGGTCGGGGAGCAGGGCCTTCAGGAAGTGGAGGGGCACGATGGGCCGGCCCTCGAACATCACGGGCTCGATGGCGGTCATCCCGACATTCTGCAGGACCCGCAGGTGGGTCAGGTAGTTGTCGGAGAAGGTCATCCAGAAGCGGATGCGCCGGACCCCGGGAATGTTCCGGGCCAGGGATTCCAGCTCTTCGTGGTACAGGAGGTACATGTTCCGGGGCCCGATCCCCTCGAAGTCGAACACCCGCTTCACCGACAGCGGATCGGTCTCGACCCAGGCCCCGTCCTCGAAGTACCGGCCCCTGGCCGTGATCTCCCGGATATTGATCTCGGGGTTGAAGTTGGTGGCGAAGGGCAGGCCATGGTCCCCGCCGTTGGCGTCCAGGATGTCGATCTCCCGGATCTCGTCGAAATGGTGCTTCAGGGCATGGGCGGAAAAGACCCCTGTCACGCCCGGGTCGAACCCGCAGCCCAGCACCGCCGTCAGGCCCGCGTCCCGGAAGCGGTCGCGATAGGCCCACTGCCACTTGTACTCGAACTTCGGGGTGTCCGGCGGCTCGTAGTTGGCGGTATCCAGGTAGTCGACGCCGGCCTCGAGGCAGGCGTCCATGATCGACAGGTCCTGGTACGGGAGCGCCACATGGATCACGAGATCGGGCCGGACGTCCTCGATCAGGCGGACCACCTGGGCGGCGTCGTCGGCGTCCACCCGGGCGGTCCGGATGGAACCGGCCCGGGCGCTGACCCGCGGATTCGCGGCGACGCCCGCCTTGATTGCCTCGCACTTGGACAGGGTTCGGCTGGCCAGGCAGATTTCCTCGAACACATCGGGATTCTGGCAGCACTTGTGGACGACGACGTTGGCCACTCCGCCGGCGCCGATCACCAGGACTTTCGGCATGGATGCCACCCCCTTCTGGATCCGGTTCGGTTGCGTACAGGGGCATCATACGAAATGGGGGGGTGCCGGTCAAGAAAACCGGCGGCCCGTGTCCTTCCAGCCAGGCTGGCCGTCCCGGAACGGATCAGGCGTCCACCCGGTCGTACCCCAGCCGGAAGAACTCGTTCGGATTGTTGTGGAACCAGTCGCAGGCCACCTGGCGGGCCTCGGAAGGCGACAGCCAGCGGTTGTCCACCAGGTCCGACAGGGCGAAGGCCACGTTGTCCTTGGCCAGCTCCAGGAACCCCACGGTCTGCTCCACGAAATCCGTGTCCCCCCCGAAGGCGAAGACCTTGTTCCGGGGCACCGCCACCACCGCCCGCTTCATCAGCTCGATACTGTAGATTGGGTCGATGCCCTGGACCCAGCACAGGTCCAGGAACGCGTTGGGGTGGTTCTTGCCCAGGAACAGGTACTCGTCCATATAGGGCCAGTTTCCGTGCATCAGGGCGAACCCCGTGTCCGGGAACGCTTCCAGGGTGGGAATGAGGTGGACCGCGTTGGCCTTGGAGATTTCGTTACGGATCCCCGCCAGGTGGCCGGTATGGAGCTGGACCGGCAGCCCGGCGTCCCGGGCCATGCCCAGGAATTCGTAGAACAGGAAATCCGACAGGATCGTCGCCTGCTCCCAGGGGATCGGTCCGGTCATGGCGGCCGCGAAGGCCGCGTCGGCCGATTCCCGGTTCCAGGCCCGGTAGGCCAGGCTCCGGAAGTAGGCGGACTGGTCCTTGAGGCAGACGATGCCGGCGCGCCGGGCAGCGTCGAAAAAGCCCCGGAAGGCCCCCAGGAAGGCGTCCAGGGTCCGTTCCGGCATGGCGCCGGCCAGGAATCCCAGGCTGTCGGGGTTGTGGATGTTGTGGAAGGACGGCAGCGGGAAGGCCATCCGGCACATGGCCGGGTACGAGCGGTTCCGGCCTTCCACGACATCCCGGAAGACCTGGTCCAGGTAAATGTTGACCACCATCGCCCGGATTCGGAACCGGGCCATCGTATCCTCGAACAGGGTATCCGGGGCGTCCGCCAGCAAGCCCCCATACCGTTCCAGGCTCTCCGCCGACAGGTCCCCGATTCCCCAGCAGAGGGACAGGCCCCGGCGGACCGCATGGGCGTACGCCGTATGGCCGGCAGCCGACAGGACCCGGTCCAGGGCGGCCCGCCGTCGGCCGATCCCCTGGGACGCATCCCCCAGGATCCCGGGAACTTCCCGGGCCGCTGCGGGATCGACGCTCAGCAGGTCCGAGATGTAGTAGCTGGCGATGGCGTCCGCCACCGGGTCCCGGTCCTTGGGCCGACGGGGGCCCAGGACGTAATGTTCATGGGAATCGATGATGGGAATCGTGTCGAGAAAGTCCCGCAGGTCCCGGAAACTCGCGGAATCGGGCTTGATCATGGTGTGCCTCCTTCGGATGGGCCGGGGCTGCGGTCCTGCGGCACGGCAGGACAGGGTGGCCTGCCGCGCCCCGGGGCCCGGAACCCTACGGGCCGTATGGTATGATGATACCAGACTGCGGATGCGACCGCACTTTCGAGGTATTCCGATGACCCGGTCCGACAGCCCCCCGAGCCCGTCTTTCCCCTCCCCCGATCCCCCGGCCTGGCCGGTGCGGCCCCCGGCCATTCCGAACCGGCTGGTGGAGGCTGCCGACTTCGGCGTCGTCCCCGGGCGAATCCGGACGGACAGCCGGCCGGGGCTCCAGGGCGCCCTCGACGCCTGTGCCGCGTCCGGCGGCGGCCTGGTCCGGGTGGCGGCAGGGGATTACTTCCTGGATGGCCCCCTGCACCTGCGGAGCCGGGTGCGGCTCCACCTGGAGGACCGGGCCTACCTGCGCTTCGGCTTCCGGCCCGATGCCTACCTGCCGGGCCCCCCGGCGGTGGGCGGCGGGGTCCTGGTCCGCTGGGAGGGAACCCTCCTGTACAACTACAGCCCCATGCTCTACGCCCGGGAGGCCACGGACCTGGCCCTGACGGGCGGCGGAACCCTCGACGGCCAGGGCGACGCCGGCTGGCGCGGATTCCGGGACCGGCAGGCGGAGGACCGGATCCGGGCCATGGCCATGAACGAAGCCGACACCCCCCTGGTCCGGCGCGTCTTCGGTCGGGGCTGCTTCCTGCGGCCCCAGCTGGTGTCGTTCGTGGATTGCGAGCGGGTTTGGATCGAGGGGCCCACCTTTGCGGACGCGGGGTTCTGGGTCGTCCACCCGGTGTTCTGCCGGGACGTGACGATCCGCCGGGTCCGGTTCGATTGCCCTGGGATCAACAGCGACGGGATCGACCCGGATTCCTGCCAGTCGGTCCTGGTAGAGGATGTGGCGTTCGGCAACGGCGACGACAACCTCGCCATCAAGTCCGGACGGGACGCGGAAGGCCTCCGGCTGGGCCGGCCCTCCGAGCGGATCCATGTCCGCCGGTGCCATTTTTCCGGCCTTACCGGTTTCGCCATCGGGAGCGAGGTCGCGGGGGGCGCCCGGGACATCCTGGTGGAAGACTGCACCGGCGCACCGGGCCTCCACACCGCCATCCACATCAAGACCAACCGGAACCGGGGCGGGGTCATCGAGCGGGTCCGGGCCCGGCGCCTGGCCTTCGGAGCCTGTGCCTGGGGCCTCCGGATCGACGCGGACTACAAGCGGCAGCGGGACTTCGACCGCTTCCCCGGGATCCGCGACCTGGATTTCGCGGACCTGGCCTTCGAGGCCTGCTCGGAGTATGACCTCCATGTCCGGGGATGGCCGGAACGCCCCCTGGAACGGATCGACCTGTCGAACGTCGTGTTCCGGACACCGGGCCGCCGGTTCGTGGAGTCGGCGGAGGTTCGGGATTCGGGGATGACCCCGGAGGCATGACGAAACCCGAAGCCGTGGGGTACAATGGCCCCATCCGGCCCCCGGGCCGAATCCGTTTCGCAAGGAGGACCCCGCCATGGGACGCATCCCGACCCGGGACGAAGCCCTGGAGATCCTGTCCCGGTATAACCAGAAGGAATTCCTGCTGAAGCACGCCCGGATCGTGGGCGGCGTCCTGGCGTATTTCGCCCGGGAGCATGCGCCCGACGAGGTGGGGTTCTGGGAGGTCGTAGGACTCCTCCACGACCTGGACTTCGAGCAGTGGCCGGACGAGCATTGCGTCCGGAGCCAGGCGATCCTGCGGGAACTGGGGATGGACGAGCGGCTCATCCGGGCCGTCGCCAGCCACGGCTTCGGCCTCGCATCGGACGTCGAGCCGGAGCACGTCATGGAGAAAATCCTGTTCGCCGCCGACGAACTGACCGGGCTCATCGGGGCCACGGCCCTCCTGCGCCCGTCCCGGAGCATCGCGGACCTGGAGACGAAATCGGTCCTGAAGAAATTCCGGACGCCGTCCTTCGCCGCCGGCTGCTCCCGGGAGGTCATCCAGCAGGGCGCCGACCGGCTGGGTTGGGACCTGGAATCCCTGGTCGACCGGACCCTCGCAGCGATGAAGAGTCTCCTGCCGGACATGGCCCTCTGACGATTTCTGACCGCCAGGCTCGCTGGTCATACCGGATCAGCCCGAACCGGAATCCTCCCCTGGGATATCTCCCGTTCCATCATCCCCTTTCGCCTGTGCCTTGTCCGTGTCCCGGGTCATTCTCTCGTCCCGGGCCTGGGCTTGCCGCCCAAGCCGGTATAGGAGCCACCCTCCGGAACCCAGGATCCCCAGGCCTGCCATGACCAACAGGATCCAGAGGAAACCCCTGCCGGACGAGGGGTCGGACGGATTCGTCGGGCCGGCTGCCTGTGTTGGGGTTGGGGATGCGGCCACCGTCCCGGA
>JAKPNJ010000268.1 GCA_029548445.1 Bacillota bacterium
GGCCGTTCCGGCGGTCCAGGGCCCGGATCCGGAGCAGGTCCTCTGGCTGGAAGGGATCCGAAAGGAGCCGGGAGCGCATGACCGTCGCCAGGGGGATGTCCTGCCGCGCGTTGTCCAGCAGGTGGAGCAGCGCCTCGAACAACTGGACGTCCGGGCTGTCCAGCAGGCTGTCCGAGGGGTCCTGGTGGATGGGGACCCCGGCGTCGGCCAGGCGGAAGCCCAGGGCGGTTCCTGCCGCCCGGGTCCGGGTCAGGACCACCATGTCCCGAAAGGGGACGCCTTCTTCCCGGGCCATGGCCAGGATGTCGGCGGCCAGGCGGTCCCCTTCCCGCTCCCTTCGGTCCGCGTCCTCCCCCTCCGGCTCCGGGAGGTCCCCCTGGCTCTCGGTCCCGGACCCGGCCGTCTCCGGCTCCGCCGGAACGGAGGCTGCCGCAGCGCCCCCGCTGTCGGGCGGGATCCGCGGCAGGGGCAGCCGCATCCGGACCCCTGCGGGAGACGGGACCGGGCCGGCCTCCCGGGCAGCGGCCAGGCGGTGGGTTTCGTCGTAGGCGATCTCGCCCGCCTCGGGCGACATGAGCTGGGAGAAGACCTGGTTGACGGCCTCCAGGATGCCGGGGACGCTGCGGAAGTTCCGATTCAGGAGGAACAGGCGGCCGCCGGACGGGTCGGACAGGGCATGGGACAGGGTCTCCAGGAACAGGTCCGGCCGGGCATGGCGGAACCGGTATATGCTCTGTTTCACATCCCCTACCCGGAACAGGTTGTCCGACGACACCTGCCGGAGCAGGGCCTCCTGGATGGCGCTGGTATCCTGGTATTCGTCCACGTATATCTCCCGATACCGGTGCCGGAGGTCTTCCCGCACCTCGGGATGCCGCAGGGCGGCCAGGGCCAGGTGCTCGAAATCGGCGAAGTCCACGACGCCGGCATCCCGCTTGGCCTGGCGGTAGGCGGCGTCCAGTTCGGCCAGCAGGCCCAGGAACCGGGAAAGGATCGGGCTCGCGAGGGCGATCTCCGCCTCGATGGCCGCGGCGGGACGAAGCAGGCGGATGGGCTCCTGCCGGAATTCCTTCCTGGCGGTTTCGCTGCCAAAGGATCCGTTGACGGCATACAGGGCTTCCGCAACGCCCATATGCATCGTCCCGACGAACTCGGACCGGCCCGGTATGCGGGGGTCCTGCCGGGGCATGGACAGGACCGGGCAGCCCGCCGCCACGGACAGGGCCTCCTGCCAAAGCCCGGTGGGAGGCCCCGATGCCGGGTCGGCGGGCAACCCCTCGGCCAGCAGGGATTCCAGCCGTTCCAAGGCGTCGAAGGCATCGAGAAACGCGCCTTCCATCTCTCCGGCCGGCTTGCTTTTCGCGGTCAGCCGGACCTCCCCGGACACCAGGCGGGACCGCAGGATTCGGGCAGGGGGAAGGGCCTGCCGGACCAGGAGGCGGAGGCGGAGCAGGAAGCGGGCGGCATGGGGCGAATCGGGAAAGGACCGGGCGGCGGCCTCCATCCTCGCCAGGGACCGGGACAGGTACTCCGGGTAGTCCGGCAGGCTGCGGAGGTCCTCGTGCAGGGCCTGCAGCATGGACCGGAGGCCGGCATCCCCCCGGGCGTTGCCGAAGGCATCCGCCATCCGGAGGAAATCCGACTCCGCGCCGGCAAGAGTCCGGCCGGCTTCTTCCCGGATCTGCTTCTCTTCGGCTTCATAGTGCGCCACCAGGACGGCATCCAGGGCATCGGCCCGGAGGATGCCGGCTTCCCCGGCATCCGCCACCCGGAACGACGGATCGACCAGGGGCTGGCCGTCCCCGTCGACCAGGGCCTGGGGGTAGGTCCGGACCAGGTCCAGGCAGAAGGCGTGGAGGGTGCTGACCGCTGCATCGGGGAGACAGGCCAGGGCTCGCCGGATCCGTTGCCGGGCTTCCTGCGGCAGGGTTGGTTCCACGGCCTCCCGGAGGGCCGCCTCGAGGCGGACCCGCATGCTGGCGGCAGCGGCCTCGGTAAAGGTCACCACCAGGATCCGGTCCATCTCGGCTTCACCCCGGCGGATCCGGTCGACGATCCGCTCGGTCAGGACCCGGGTCTTGCCGGAGCCGGCGGCGGCGGACACCAGGAGGTCCCGGCAGGGGGCGGACACGACGAGCCGCTGTTCGGGGGTCAGGGACCCGGCGCCGCTCATGGGGTCGCCTCCCCGGAAGACCCGGCGACTGCAGGCGGCGAGGGTTTCAGGACCCGGCCGGGGAACCGGCCGGCCAGGATGCCGCACACCCCCTGGTAGGGGCAGTACCGGCAGGGCTTCCCCTGCCTGTTCCGGTAGGTGGGCTCCACATCGAAGCGGCCGCCCAGCAGCCGGACACAGGCGGCGGCGGCCTGGTTCACGGAATGGGACACCAGGGCCGTCATGTCCTCGAGGGTTCCGGCTTTCATGCTTCGCAGGGCAAAGGCCCTCGCATCGGCCTTGAGGAGGGCCGCCCCGTCCAGGGCCCCGTCCAGGTCCGCCAGGGAATGGGTCGGGCAATCCAGGTGGAAATACGCCGCTTCCCGCGGGGAGCGGGCCCGGTCCGGGAACCCGACCCCGCCGAAGGCGGCCAGGTAGAGCGGCAGCTGGAGCTGGAGACCGGCCTGGTGCTCGACCCGGTCGAACGTCCGGTCCCCGCTCTTGTAATCGATGACCCGGAACCAGGAGCGGCCGTCCGGGTCCGGGGACGAGCGGTCGACCCGGTCGATCCGCCCCCGGAAGGACACGGCCCGGCCGTCCGGAAGGGGGATCCGCAGGGGATTGCCCGAGGACCGGCCGAAGGGCCATTCGAGGGCATGGGGCAGGAAAGCTTCCTGCAGCAGCTGGCGGGATGCGGCCTGCAGGGAGACCCCGGCCATCCGGACCACTTTCCGACCCCCGGAAATCCGGTAGGCTCCATCCAGCATCACCGGGATGCCCTCCCGGGCCGCCGCATGGGACAGAAGTCGCTCGGCCAGGGCCAGGAAGTCCTGGCTGCACCAGGCCGCCAGGAGGCCGCGGGGATCCTCGCCCGATGACGTGACCCGGGCCAGGGCGGATTCCAGTTCCCGCATGCCGCATTCCACCAGGGCGTGGGCCAGGGTGCCGGCCTCGGCCACTTCCGGCCGCCATTCCGGACGCTCCTCGAGCTTCAGGAGATAGGAGGCGAAATGGGAAAACGGACAGCGGCCGTAGGTTTCCAGCTGGGACACGCTCATCTCGGGCTCGTCCGGGTAGAAGGCCCCGACCAGGCAGGAGGAAATCCGGACCCTGGGGGAAGGAACGGCCAGGCACTCGTCCCGCAGGCCGCTCCACCCGGTTCCGGGCAGGGGTACCAGGGCATGGAGGAGAACCCGGGCCGCCGGAGACGGCATGGGGGCACAACCGGGATCGGCAGGACCGGCGGAACTGCCGGGGCCGGCGGAACCCGGGCAGGCCCGGCAGGCCGAAACCGCATGGCGCAGGGCCAGGGGAAGGGCCGACAGGGGCGACAGGAGTCGGCCATCCAGGGCCAGGTCGTCGGCGGAGGCCGGCAGGGGCGGATCGGCGGATCCCCGGATCGCGCCGGGAAACCGTCGCTGGAGGTCCCGGAAAGCCGAGGACGGAAACCCGGGCTTCCCGTCTCCCCCGACCCGGGGCCAGGACAGGACCAGTCGCTCCGTGGGAACGGAAAAAAGCTGGTGGACCAGGGCGGCGTCCTCCGCGGCCTTGTCCCGGCGGACCGATGGGAGGCGGATGCCGGTCCGGTGTTCCAGCCGTTCCCGGTCCCGGTCCTTCCAGAGGCCCTCCCGGCCGCGGCCTGCAGGAAAGGTCCCATCCAGGCAGCCGGGGACGAAAAGGACCCGGACGGCGCGATGGACCATTCGCTCGACGGGTCCCACCAGGACCCGGTCCGGGGAAGACGGCAGGACGCCCGCCCGAACCGCCATGGACGCCGCCGCCAGCAGGTCCCGGAACAACCGGAGGTCTCCGGTCTCGTCCGCCAGGAGGAGGCGCATCCGGTCCAGGATGTCCACGGCGGCGTTCCAGGAGAGAATCGCCACCAGGGCTCCCTCCTGCTCGTCCTTCTCAACCAGGCGTCGGGACTGGTCCGACAGGATGGACCGGATCGACAGGCGGTCCATCTCCGACAGCAGGACGCCGGCCCGGTCTCCCTGGGTCCGGGCGGCCGACAGCCGGGCGGCCGCCCCGAACAGGGGCAGCAACCCCAGGTCGCGGATCCGGCGAGCCTCCTGCCGGCGCTCCGCCTCCTCCTGTTCCCGGGAGGACAATTCCCCCTCCCCGGTCTCCGGCTCTTCC
>JAKPNJ010000273.1 GCA_029548445.1 Bacillota bacterium
CGAAGAAGCAGTCCGCAAAGCGCCGGGTTTCCGCCAGCAGGACGTCATACTCCCTGGCCCAGGCCCCGGCCACGGCGTCGATGCCGTCGAACCGGCCCGCGTACCAGGGCCGGTGGCCGCCCGCGGAGCCCGCCCCGCCGCAGCTGCCACAGCGGCAGGACGCCCCGTCCTCCGCCGGCTCCGGGTCCTTGCCGATCCGGACGGACGAGCCGGGAACGTACCAGGACAGCCGCAGCCGGAGGGTTCGCGATTCCCCCGGGTTGAGACGGAAAGGGACCGCCAGGGTGCCGCCGGGGCTCCCGCCCTTCTCCGGGTCGGAATACCTCCGGTTCCCGAAGTCGCCCCGGGAGATGGCGTTCCACTGCATGGTCAGGGGATCCCACCAGCCGCCCCGGAACCAGGCGGCGTCCACGAAGGCTGCCTGGTCCACGGCGGCGCAGAAGGCGCCCTGGATCGAGGGATCCGCGGAGTCCCCGGGCTGGTCCAGCACGAAGCCGTTCTCCAGGGCCCGGACCCGGGCTTCGTCATTCCGCCGCATGAAATTGAACGAGCAGAAATAGTATACAAGGTCCAGCGGGGCGGCACCCGTGTTGGTGAACGTGTATTCCAGGGCTGCCACGGGCAGGCCGGACCGGTTCTCGTCGCCGGGGAGGAAGGGGCTCCAGCCCAGGATCTCCGCCGTCACCGGGAGGTCGGGATCGTCCAGCCGGACCGTGGCGAAGGGGAACCGGGCGGAGAATGTGCCGGTCCCGAACCGGGGCAGGCCGTAATTCGAACCGGACAGACCGTTGCCCGTCCCGCCCAGGCTGTCGCCGCCGTCCTGCCGCTTCCGGAGGAAGAAATACGGGTCGGGCACCGGCGCTTCCACAACCCGGGCCGTCACCGGCCGATCCGCGTCGCCCCGGCCCCCGTCCGCCGGTCGGATGGCCAGGGCGCTGAACACCACCGGATCGTGGTACATCTCGGGCTTGTGGCGCAGGGAGATTCCCCCCAGGGCCCCGGTGCCGGACAGGCAGAGGGTCCCGGCGCCGAGTCCGCCCAGGGGATAGGCGACCAGGTCCAGGTTGCGTCCGCTGTAAACTTTCATGGGTTCCTCCAGGTGAGCGCATCCCGCGGGCCGGCTCGGCGGCGTTTGCGGGACGAAAGCCCGCCGTCGGCGTTCGGACAGGGAACCGGCCGGACGATCCCCGCTCCCGGAGTCCCGCCCGGCCGTTCCAACGGCATCCGGGTTCCGGATCAGCTTTCCTTCCGGTAGACGTTGCCCTTCCTGTCATAGATAGTGTAGCCGATGTCGAGGCGCTCGGCCATCTCCACCAGCGCCGGGGTCAGGTCGCCGTAGCTGAAGCCCAGGTGGTTGCAGGGCCAGAGGTCGATGACCCGTTCGTCGTCGATGGGAGTTTTCGCCAGGATCACCGGCCAGGAGACACTGTACCGCTCGTGGATTTCGGGGGATGGCTCCAGGGTCTCCACCGGCATGGCCACCAGGGCATACCGCAGATTCTCCCGGTAGAGCCGGGCCACGGTCATGACCTGGCCGCCCGGGGTCCGGCCCCGGACCGAGGATCCGCCCGCATGGTACCAGACTTCCTGGCCCAGGTATTCGGTCCGGTCCAGCTTGGTCTCCCCGTCTTCCTCCGGCGGGCCGAAAAAGTAGGGCGGATGCTGGCCGCAGTTGACGATGGCCAGGACCCGGTCCTCGATGTCCCGGAAATCCCCGAATCCCGCGGGCTTGCCGCCGTTCAGCAGATGCAGCACCATCTGGGTCAGGGAGGAGTCCATGTCGTTCTCGCAGGACACCGGCACCGGCTTCTTGGCGAGGCCCTCCGGGCCCATGTCGTTGTTCAGGAAGGCCGTGGCGATGCACTGGGTGCACTCGAGGCCGCTCAGTTCGTCCTGGCACTTGATGCCCAGGAAATCGGCGTCGTACATCCGCATTACGTCCACGGCGGCATAATAGAAGGCCAGCTGGTGGGCGAAAATCCGGACATCCGGCAGCTTGTCCCGGGAGAAGTCGAACCGGCCGTGGCCCTCGTCGTGCAGGTGGCGCAGGGCCGCCGCCACCCGGGGATCCCGGATCGACAGGAGGTCGCTCTTCCCCGGCTTCCCGCTCCACTCGACCATTTCCACGGCCCGCCGGGTCAGCTCCGACTGGTCCAGGGCGTCGTAGGTGATGCCGAAGCGCTTGGCCCACTGGTCCACGTCGGCGGTGCCCGTGCACATTTTCAGGGACATGCCCCCCAGGGCCAGGTACTTGAGGCCGGTCATGCGGTCCAGGGCCTCCATGACCCCGGGAACCGCCTCGGCCCGGCGCCTGTAGAACCGAAGGGTGTCCAGGATCCGCTCCAGGACCTCCGGATCCCGGTCGACCCGTCCGAAGACCAGCCGGTAAGGCAGGGCGATCCGCCGGAAAGCACCGCCGGAGGCCATGCCGGCCACCAGGCCGGGCACCTCGGGTTCCTTGTGACAGTAGATCAGGACCCGGGCGATGCCATGGTCCTGCCCCTGCAGGGCATGGGCGAAGACCTGGACCGCATCCCGGGCGTCGTACGGCCAGGACCAGTCCCCGTGGTTGATGAGGAACGCGTCCGGCCGGGCCTCGGCCAGGCGCCGGGCCTGGAGGCGGACGAGGCCGGTGTTCCAGGCGATCTGGTCCTCCTCGGGCAGGCCCTCGCCGCCGCGGATCACCTCGACTCCCTGGCGCCGCAGGGCCTCGACCAGCAGGGCCTCCCCGGCCAGCAGGGCCGCCTG
>JAKPNJ010000274.1 GCA_029548445.1 Bacillota bacterium
AGCTGTTCAACGCCTTCGGTGAAGTTTTCTGGTCATTTCCCGACGACATGGGGAGAGCGCCGTCCGGTCGGTTGCTCTCCCGATGCAAACGTGCTACTCTCGTTGGAAACCGGACGGACACCCCGGGGAGGGAGGACATCGACATGCTGCACACCCTATCGGTCCTGGTCGAGAACCGCGCGGGCGTCCTGGCCCGCGTCGCGAGTCTCTTCTCCCGTCGAGGATTCAATATCAACAGCCTTGCCGTGGGGACCACCCGCGATCCCGCGGTCTCCCGGATTACCATTACGGTCGAGGGCGACCAGGATCTCGTGGACCAGATTACGAAGCAGCTCCACAAGCTGATGGATGTCCTGATGGTGCGCCACCTTTCGCCCGGCGACCACCTGACCCGGGAGCTCGTGTTTGTCAAGATCCGCTCGACGGCCGCCACCCGGATCGAGGTCCTGCAGATCGTGAACATTTTCCGGGCCCACGTGGTGGATGTCTCCCCCGATACCCTGACCCTGGAGATTACCGGCGACACCGAGAAGATCGAGGCGCTGCAGAACATGCTGGAGCCCTACGGCATTCTCGAGGTCGTCCGGACCGGTGCCATCGCCGTGGAGCGGGGAAGCCGGAGAATGGACCTGGAACAGCCCACCGAGGAGAACGAGGAGGAATCGAACCCATGAAACCGATCTACAAGGAAGACCAGTGCCGCACCGGCGCCCTCCGGGGCAAGACCGTCGCCGTCGTCGGCTACGGCAGCCAGGGCCATGCCCATGCCCTGAACCTCCACGAGAGCGGCGTGTCCGTGATCGTGGGACTCTATGCGGGCAGCCCCTCCCGGGCCCGGGCCGAGGCGGCGGGTCTTCGGGTGATGGATACCGCCGACGCAGTGGCCGCCGCCGATGTGGTGATGATCCTGGTCAATGACGAGAAGCAGCCCGACCTCTACCAGAAGGACATCGCCCCCGGGCTGTCCGCCGGGAAGGCCATTGCCTTCGCCCACGGCTTCAATATCCATTACGGCCGCATCGCGCCGCCCAAGGACGTGGATGTGTTCATGGTGGCCCCCAAGGGCCCCGGCCATACGGTCCGAAGCCAGTTCAAGGCCGGCCGCGGCGTCCCTGCGCTGATCGCTGTCCACCAGGACGCCACCGGCAAGGCCCGGGATTTGGCCTTCGATTACGCAGCCGGCATCGGTGCTGCCCGGGGCGGGGTCCTGGAGACCTCCTTCCGGGAGGAGACCGAAACCGACCTTTTCGGCGAGCAGGCTGTCCTTTGCGGCGGCGTGACCGAGCTGATGAAGGCCGGCTTCGATACCCTGGTGGAGGCCGGGTACGATCCGGAGAACGCCTACTACGAGTGCGTCCATGAGATGAAGCTGATCGTCGACATGATCGCCGAGGGCGGCTTCTCCTGGATGCGCCACTCCATCAGCGATACCGCCGAGTACGGCGATTACCGGGTGGGCCGCCGGATTATCACGGACGAAACCCGCAAGGAAATGAAAAAGGTCCTCCGGGAGATCCAGGAGGGGACCTTCGCCCGGGACTGGATCCTGGAAAACCAGGCCGGCCGTCCTTCCTTCATGGCCCGCCGCCGGCTGGAGGCCGCGCATCCCGTGGAGAGCGTGGGTGCCGAGCTCCGGGCCATGATGGCCTGGAAGCGGGAGACCACCGACACCTGATCCCCTGCTGCCGGATCCCGCCCGCCGCTGGTTTCGCCCGCCGCTGGTTCCGCCCGCCGCTGGTTCCGCCCGCCGCCTGGCGCGAGTATCCCGAAACGAAAGACCGCCTGCCCGGTTCGCCGGACAGGCGGTCTCTTCCTGCAGGTGTTGCCGCAGCGCTGCGTCAGCCCTTGGGAGCCGGTTCGTCGTGGAGGCCGGGGATGATCATGTCATGGGGCTGCTTGCCCGGCGGCACGATGGGGTACACATTCTCGTTCCCCTCCAGGATGACATGGACCAGGTAGGGGCCCGGCTCGGCCAGGGCCTTGGCCAGTTCGGCCTCGAAGGATTCCGGGGAGTCGGCCCGGCCCCCGGGAATCCCGTAGGCCCGGGCGACCATGGGAAAATCGGGGTTGTTGCAGAGGATCGAGTGGCTGTAGTGGCCGTGGAAAAACAGCTCCTGCCACTGGCGCACCATGCCCAGGGCCGCGTTGTCCATGACGAAGATCTTGACGGGCAGGTTCAGGCACTGGAGGGTCCCCAGCTCCTGGATGGTCATCTGGAGCCCGCCATCCCCGACGAACAGGACCGTGTCCCGGTCCTTGTGGGCCACGGCGCCCCCGATGGCCGCCGGCAGGCCGAACCCCATGGTGCCCAGGCCACCGGACGTCAGGAAGGACCGGGGATCGGAGATGGGGTAGTGCTGGGCGGCGAACATCTGGTGCTGGCCCACGTCGGTGACGACGACGGGATGACGGCCCAGGGCGGCCTCGGCCTCCGCCACCCGGCGGATGACAGTCTGGGGAATCAGCCGGTGGGCCGACTCGGCCCGCTGCTTCTCCTTCAGGCGCTCGTACTTGTCGTGGATGCCCCGGAGCTCGGCCTTCCACTCGGACCAGTCCGGCGTAAACTGCGGGCCCAGCGCGTCCAGCCGGGCCAGGAGGGTCCGGAAGAACACGGCGGCATCATCCTCGATCTCGATGTCAGTCTTGATGTTCTTCCCGATCTCCGCCGGATCGATGTCCACGTGGATGATGAACCGCTTCTTGGCCGTGGCGTTGGCGGCATTGAACTGCCGGGGGTCCCCCGTGATCCGGTCCGAGAAACGGCAGCCCACGGCCAGCAGCAGGTCGCAGCGGCCCAGGGCGATGTTGGACTGGGGCAGGCCATGCATGCCGCACATGCCCAGGGCCTCCGGCCGGCTTTCCGGCACGCAGCCCTTGCCCATCAGGGTGCTGGAGACCGGCAGGCCGGTCCGGTCCACAAAGCGGGCCAGCTCCTCCGTGGCCCCCGGGGAGGCGGTGACGCCGCCGCCCACCAGCAGGAGGGGACGATGGGCCTTTCGCAAGGCTTCGAGGACGGGTTCCAGGACGCCTTCGGTTTGTTTCCGGGGCGGGCGGTGGCGCTGGGTCCGGCCCACCCGGGCCCGGGCCATGGCGTCTTCGAAGGACCCGGGCAGGGTCGCGGCCAGCAGGTCCTTGGGGATGTTGACCCCCACGGGGCCCGGCCGGCCGTCGGTGGTCAGGTTGTAGGCCTCCTCCAGGATGGGCAGCAGGTCCTCGATCCGGGTCACCAGGTAGTTGTATTTCATGATGGGCATGGTAATGCCCGTGATGTCCGCCTCCTGAAACGCGTCGGTCCCGATATAGGGCAGGGCCACGTTGCCCGTAATGGCCAGGATCGGCACCGAGTCCAGGTAGGCGTCGGCGATGCCCGTGACCAGGTTGGTGGCCCCGGGGCCTGACGTGGCCACCACGACACCGGGTCGCCCCGTGGACTTGGCGTAGCCCTCGGCGGCATGGACCGCCCCCTGTTCGTGGCGGGTCAGCAGGTGGGGAAAATTGGCATTGTAAAAGGCCTCGTACAGGACCAGGACCGGTCCGCCGGGATAGCCGAAGATCGGGTCGACGCCCTTCTCCTGCAGGAAGGCCACGACGGCCTCCGCCCCGTTCATCTTTCTCTCGCTCATCCTGCGCCTCCTTCCGTGCGGCAGTCGAGCCGGAGCACGGCGCCCTGGGACGCGGGCCGGACCGCCGCCTGGTACCGGGCCAGGACGCCGGCCAGGCGCCTGTCGGGCGGGGTGGCTGCGGGCCGCCGCGCCAGTTCCGCGGTGGCGGTTTCCAGGGAGGGCCGGGTATCCTGCCCCCCGGCGCCGACAAAATCGATCCGTCCGCCCGGAATGTCCACCCGGACCCGGTCCCCGTCCCGCAGTTTCGACAGGGGCCCGCCCACGGCGGCTTCCGGACAGATGTGGCCGGTGGCGGAGCCTCGCGTGGCACCCGAGAACCGGCCGTCGGTCAGGAGGGCCACGCTGGCGTCCAGGCCCATGCCGGCCAGGGCGCTGGTGGGGGTCAGCATCTCCCGCATGCCGGGTCCCCCGGCCGGGCCCTCGAACCGAACCACCACCACGTCGCCGGCCTGGATCTTCCCGCCGAAGATGGCGGCCACCGCCGCCTCCTCCCCGTCAAAGACCCGGGCGGGCCCCTCGTGGACCATCATCTCCGGCCGGACCGCCCCTTTCTTGACCACGCCGCCCTCCGGCGCCAGGTTGCCGAACAGGACCGCCAGTCCCCCGTCGGGAGACCAGGGGCTCTCCATGACCCGGACCACCTTGCCATCCGCCGGCTGGGCTTTCCGCAGCCGCTCCTCCAGGGTCCCCTCCACTGTCTTGACCGACCGGTGGACCAGCCCCCGGCGGCCCAGTTCGGCCAGGACCGTGGCGATGCCGCCGACCCGGTCCAGGTCCGTGATGAAGTCGGGCCCGGCGGGATTCAGCTTGCACAGCTGGGGAGTCCCCGCGCTGACCCGTCCGATGTCCGCAAGGGCCAGGGGCACCTCCGCCTCCTGGGCCACCGCCAGCAAATGGAGCACCGAGTTCGTGGAACCGCCCAGGGCCATGTCCACCCGGAGCGCGTTCTCCATGGATTCCCGGGTCACGACGTCCCGGGCCCGGACGCCCCGGGCCAGGGTGTCCATGACCTGCAGTCCCGCCCGTCGGGCCAGGCGCTTCCGGTTGGCATCCACCGCCGGCACGGTGCCGTTCCCCGGCAGGCCCAGCCCCAGGGCCTCCACCAGGCAGTTCATGGTGTTGGCGGTGTACATCCCCGAGCAGCTGCCGCAGCCCGGGCAGGTGGACATTTCCAGGGCCGCGAGCTCGGCTTCCGTGATCTTCCCGGCGGCGCAGGCCCCCACGGCCTCGAAGAGGTCGGACAGGCCCACCCGGCTGCCGTCCGCGGGCCGAAACCCCGGCATCATGGGGCCGCCGCTGACGAAGACGCAGGGCAGGTTCATGCGCACCGCAGCCATGAGCATCCCCGGAACCACCTTGTCGCAGCTGGGGATGAAGACCACCGCGTCCAGCCGATGGGCTGACAGCATGATCTCGATGGAATCGGCGATATTCTCCCGGCTGACCAGCGAGTAGCGCATGCCCTCGTGGTTCATGGCCAGGCCGTCGCACACGGCGATGGCAGGGAACTCGAAGGGGACGCCGCCGCCCATGCGGATGCCCTCCTTGACGGCGTCAGCCAGGCCCCGCAGGTGGACATGGCCGGGGACCAGCTCGTTGAAGGGGTTCACGACCCCCACGAAGGGCCGGTCCATCTCCTCGGGCAGCAGGCCCAGGGCGTAGAGCAGGGAGCGGTGGGGAGCCCGGCTGATGCCGGTCTTCATTTCCTGGCTGCGGGTCATGGCGTGCCTCCTTGCGGGACCGGGTCCCGCGGCGTTCAGGACCGGCTGCGGCCGGTCCGGCCGGATTTCGGGGCGGTCCGGCCCTTGCCCTTCCGGGCGGACGAGGTGCGGGATGTCGTCCGGGACGCGGGATCCGGGTCGCCGTCCAGGACGGCCCGGGCCACCAGGCGGCCCATCTCCCGGGTACCGACGGCGGGGGGCAGCTCCGGGGAGCGGTCGTGGATGTCCAGGGTCCGGACGCCGGATTCCAGGACGGTCCGGACGGCCTCCTCCACCGCGGCGGCGGCGTCGGGCCGGCCCAGGGACAGGCGGAGCATCATGGCGGCGGAGAGGATGGTGGCCAGGGGGTTCGCCTTGTCCTGGCCGGCGATGTCGGGGGCGGAGCCATGGATCGGCTCGTACATCCCGGGAGTGCCCGGGGCGCCCAGGGAGGCGGAGGGGAGCATGCCGATGGAGCCGGTGATCATGGCGGCCTCGTCGGACAGGATGTCGCCGAAGAGATTCGACGTCACCATGACGTCAAAGTCGTCGGGCCGCCGGATCAGCTGCATGGCGGCGTTGTCCACGTACAGGTGCTCCAGGGCCACGTCGGGGTAGTCGGCTGCTACCCGCAGCACCGTCTCCCGCCACAGTCGGGAACTCTCCAGGACATTGGCCTTGTCGACGCTGACCAGCCGGCGCTTCCGGCCCCGGGCCAGCTCGAAGCCCACCCGGGCGATGCGCTCCACTTCCAGGACGCTGTAGGTCTCGGTGTCGAAGGCCTCCTCGCCCCCGGGCCCGTTCTTCCGGCCCCGCTCCCCGAAGTAGAGGCCGCCGGTCAGTTCCCGGACGATGACCATGTCGATGCCCCGGGCGGCAATGGCGGGATGGAGCGGGCAGGCGGAGGCCAGGGGCCCGTGGAGCACCGCGGGCCGCAGGTTGGCGTAGAGGCCCAGGCCGGACCGCAGGCCCAGCAGGGCCCGTTCGGGCCGCAGGTGGCCCGGCAGGGTATCCCAGCGGGGGCCGCCCACGGCGCCCAGGAGCACGGCCTGGCATTGCCGGGCGGTGGCCAGGGTCGCCTCGGGCAGGGGCGAGCCGGTGGCGTCGATGGCGATCCCCCCCGCCAGCAGCTCGTCGTAGGACAGGTCGATGCCGAACCGGCGGCAGGCCGCGTCCAGGACCCCCCGGGTGGCGTTGATGACCTCGGGGCCAATGCCGTCCCCGGGAACCAGGGCGATGCGAATGCGGCTCATGGGGTCACCTCCGGTTCCGACCCGGCGACCCGGGTACCGGCCATGCCCCCGCTGCGCAGGTAGCCCACCAGCCCGTCGGCTTCGATAATCCGGCGGATGAAGGGCGGGAAGGGCGTGGACCGGTATGTCCGGCCGGTGGTCCGATCCGAGATCAGGCCGGTCTCGAAGTCCACGTCCACATCGTCTCCGTCGGCGATCTCCGCCGCCGCCTCGGGGCTCTCCAGGATGGCCAGCCCCGTGTTGATGGCGTTGCGATAGAAGATCCGGGCGAAGGACGCGGCGATGACGCAGCGAATGCCCGAGGCCTTGATGGCCATGGGGGCGTGCTCCCGGGAGGAGCCCGACCCGAAGTTGATGCCGGCCACCAGGATGTCACCCGGCCGCACCCGGCCGGCGAACGACGTGTCCAGGTCTTCCATGCAGTGGCGGGCCAGCTCCGCCGGGTCCGAGGTGTTCAGGTACCGGGCGGGAATGATGACATCCGTATCCACGTGGTCTCCGTACTTGAAAACGCGTCCCATGGCGTCACGCCCTTTCCGGCCCGGCTGTCCCGAGCCATTCCGCCCGCAGGTCCGCCGGCGCCTCGATGCCGATCTCCTCCGGGGCGGCGATCCGTCCGGCCACCGCCGACGCGGCGGCCACCGGCACGCCGGCCAGGTAGACCTCGGACCCCGTGTGGCCCATGCGCCCAACGAAATTCCGATTCGTCGTGCTGACGCAGCGCTCCCCGTCGGCCAGGATCCCCATGTGCCCGCCCAGGCAGGGCCCGCAGGTGGGGGCGCTGACCAGGGCGCCGGCGGCCACGAAAATCGACAGGAGCCCCTCTTCCAGGCAGCGGGCATACACCCGCTGGGAACCGGGAATCACGATGCAGCGGACCGACTTCGACACCCGGCGGCCGGAGAGGATCCGGGCGGCCAGGCGCATGTCCTCCATGCGGCCGTTGGTGCAGGAGCCGATGACCACCTGGTCGACGGGTACCGCCCCGGCCAGGTCCACCGGCCGGGTATTGGAGGGCAGGTGGGGGAAGGCCACCGTCAGGGGCACCCGGGACAGGTCGATGTCCAGGGTCTCGTCGTAGCTCGCGTCCGCGTCGGGTTCCACGATCCACCCCTCGCCCCGGGCCAGGCGCTCCGGCGCCACCTCCCGCAGGTAGGCCAGGGTCCGGTCGTCCACCGGGAAGATCCCGTTCTTGGCGCCGGCCTCGATGGCCATGTTGGCGATGGTCAGGCGCTCCTCCATGGTCAGGGCGGCCACGCCGGGACCCGTGTACTCCAGGGACCGGTAGAGGGCCCCGTCCACGCCGATGCGGCCGATGAGGTCCAGCACCACGTCCTTGCCCGTGACGAACCCCCGGGGCGCCCCCGAAAGCCGCACCCGGATGGCGCCGGGAATCTTCAGCCAGCAGCGGCCGGTGGCCATGCCGCAGGCCATGTCCGTGGACCCGACGCCGGTGGCGAAGGCCCCCAGGGCGCCGTAGGTGCAGGTATGGGAATCGGCCCCGATGATGGCGTCGCCGGGCATCACAAGGCCGTTGTCCGGCAGGATCACGTGCTCCACGCCCATCTCGGGCTCCCCGGCCTCATGGTAGTTCGACAGGTCCTGCTCCTGGGCGAAGAGGCGCATCTTGCGGCATTGTTCCGCCGACTTGATGTCCTTGTTGGGCGTAAAGTGGTCGGGCACCAGCACCACCTTGGCCGGGTCGAACACCCGGGTTTTCCCGGTGGCCCGGAACACCTCGATGGCCGGGGGCGTGGTCACGTCGTTCCCCAGGACCAGGTCCAGGTCCACTTCCACCAGCTGCCCGGCGGTCACGTGGGGCAAACCGGCCTTCCGGGCCAGGATCTTCTGGGTCATGGTCATGCCGGCCCCCCCGGTCTCGGGGGCGGATCCGGCGGCGGGATGTCCCGCAGGCTGGCTACTCATGGATTCGTTCCTCCTGTCGCTTCGAGCTTCTGCCGCATGAGCCTGTATTCCAGGGAGTCCACCAGGGCAAGCCAGGAGGCCTCCAGGATATCGGTGGACACCCCCACCGTCGTCCACACGGCCTCCCCGTCCGATGTCTCGATGAGGACCCGGACCTTGGAGGCGGTGGCGGCGCTGTCGATGACCCGGACCTTGAAATCGGTCAGCTGGACCCGGGCCAGTTCGGGGTAGAAGACTTCCAGGGCCTTCCGCAGGGCCTGGTCCATGGCGTTGACGGGGCCGTCCCCCTCGGCGGCGGTGACCTCGGTCTCCCCGTCTACATGGATCTTGATGAACGCCTGGGCCGGGTACTCGCCCTGGACCGGCTGCTCGCCCATGATCCGCATTTTCTCCAGCTGGAAGAAGGGGGTATAGAGGCCCAGTTCCTTGCAGACGATCAGCTCCAGGGAGGCCTCGGCCCCCTCGAAGTGGTACCCCTCGTGTTCCAGGGCCTTGAGCCGCTCCAGCACCGTCGCCACCTGGGGGGCGTTCTTGTCCAGGTCGGGCCGGATCCGGCGGATCACGGACAGGACCGCGGTCCGACCGGAGATCTCGGACATCAGGAAGCGGCGGACGTTGCCCACGCTTTCCGGGGGCACATGCTCGAAGGTGGTGGGGTTCTTGATGACGCCGTCCACGTGCATCCCGGCCTTGTGGGTAAACGCGGACTGGCCCACGAAGGGGGCGCCGTTGGGGAGGTGGAGGTTCGCGATCTCGGCCAGGCGCCGGGCGGCAGGGGTCAGCCGGGGCATGGCGTCGTCGGGCAGGCAGCGGCAGTGCCACTTGAGCTGGAGATTGGGGATCAGGGTGGAGAGGTTCGCGTTGCCGCAGCGCTCCCCGATGCCGTTGAAGGTGCCCTGGACATGGTCGGCCCCGGCCCGGACGGCCGCCATGGAGCAGGCCACGGCCAGGCCGCAGTCGTTGTGACAGTGGATCCCGACCCGGATGCCGGGGAGGCGTCGGATCACCTCGGCCGTCGCGGCCTCCACCACGTCGGGCATGGTGGCGCCGTTCGTATCGCAGAGCACCACCACCGAGGCGCCGCCCCGGGCCGCCGCGGCCAGGCCGGAGACGGCGTAGTCCGCATCGTCGGCGAAGGCCTCGAAGAAGTGCTCGGCGTCGAAGATGGCCTCCCGGCCGTGGGACACGAGGAAGCGGATGGAATCCTCCAGCATGGCCAGGTTCTCCTCGGGCCGGCACCGGAGCAGCTCATGGACCTCCCGGAGCCAGACCTTCCCGAAAATCACCAGGGTCTCGGCGCCGGTATCCAGGAGCGCCCTGAGCCCCGGGTCCGTTTCGGGGGTTGTGTCCTTCCGCCGCGTGCTGCCGAAGGCGCACAGCCGGGAAGCGCCCAGGCCGGGCTTCCGCTCGGCGAAAAGGGCGAAAAATTCCCGGTCCTTGGGGTTGGAGCCGGGATTCCCGGCCTCGATGTAGTCGACCCCCAGGGACACCAGGGTCTCCATGACGGCAAACTTGTCGTTGACGGAAAAGGAGATGCCCTCTCCCTGGGCGCCGTCCCGCAGCGTCGTATCCAGCACCTGGATCCTGCGTCGATCGGGTCCGCTGTTTTCGGTCATGTCGTCCTCCCTTCCCGGTTCTTCGGCCGGTTCCGCCGGCGTCCGGTTCCGCCTGCCTTTTCATCCGGCGCCTCATCCTGTATTTTGTATAGAGTAGATTCGGAACGCCATTTCGGCAAGGGGTTGCACACACGTTTTCTTCACGTTTCCTGACGATTGCGCCACTCCGACCCCGATCGGTGCGATTTCATGAAGGATTCCGCATGGACCGGACTGTCCCCGGCGAACAATTCGCCGGATTTCGACAGATCCGGCGGCGGACCTGGAGGAACCTATGAGCCTGCTGACCGTGGACGGTCTCGGCAAATCGTATTTCGGGCGGGTCGTCCTGGACCGGGTCTCCCTTCGGGTGGACGACGGCGAGCGGGTGGCCCTGGTGGGGCGCAACGGCTCGGGCAAGACGACCCTCCTCCGGATCGCCATGGGCCTGGAGACCCCCGACGAGGGGGCCGTGGTCCTGGCCGGGGGCCGGATCGTGGGGTACCTCTCCCAGCACCAGGACTCCGGCGGCGGCCGGGAGGACACGGCGCTCCGGAACCCGGAGCTCCAGCGGATCGAGGCGGACCTCCGGGACCTGGAGGCCCGGATGGCGGGGGGCGACCCCCGGATCCTGTCGGACTACGCGGCCCTGACCGCCCGGTACGAGGCCATGGGCGGATATGACCACGCCCGGGAGATGGCGGCGGCCCTCCAGGGACTGGGTCTTCCCGCGGACGCCCTGGACCGCCCCCTGGACACCCTGTCCGGCGGAGAGCGGATGCGGGTCGCCCTGGCCCGGCTGCTGGTCCGGAAGCCCGACCTGCTGCTCCTGGACGAGCCCACCAACCACCTGGACATGGCCGCCCTCGAGTGGCTGGAGGACTACCTGCGCCGGTACCGGGGGGGCGTCCTGCTGGTGTCCCACGACCGCTGGTTCCTGGACCGGGTGGCCACCGCCGTGGCGGAGCTGGAGGGCGGCGTCCTGACGGTCCACGCCGGCGATTACTCGTCGTTCATGGCGCAAAAGCGCATCCGCACCGAGTTCCTGGAAAAGGAGACGGCCCGGCTGGCCCGGGAGGTGGAGCGGGAGAAGGATGTGGCCCAGACCATGCTCTCCCACCGGAAGATGGCGTCCTACCACAGCCGCGAGAAATCGGTCCGGAAACTTTCGGCGCAGCTGGAGGCCGCCCGTAGGGCCCATCGCCACGCCGCCGGCCGGGAGACCGCCCCCATGCGCTTCCATCTCCTGCCCCCGGAAGACCCCGGCAATCCGAAAAAGCGGCTGCTGTCGGTCCAGGGACTGGCCTTCGGGTTCGGCGCCCGAACCCTCTTCCGGGACGTCGGCTTCGAGATGCGGGCCGGGGACCGGGTGGCCCTCTGCGGCCCCAACGGGTGCGGCAAGTCCACCCTGTTCTCGATCCTGATGGGCCAGGCCGAAGGGATGGCGGGGCAGGTCCGCATCGCCGACTGGGTGGATTTCGCCCACATCGGCCAGCAAATCCGGTTCGCCTCCGAGGACACCACGGTGCTGGACGAACTCCTGTCCCGGAGCGACCTGGCGGAAGGCGATGCCCGGAGCCTCCTGGCCCGGTTCGGCTTCCGGGGATCGGACATCCGGAAGACCCTGGACGTCCTGTCCGGCGGCGAGCGGGCCCGGCTGTCCCTGTGCTGCCTCATCGAGGAGAAGCCCGACCTGCTGCTCCTGGACGAACCCACCAACCACCTGGACATCGAGAGCCGGGAATACCTGGAGGAAGCGCTGGTGGAATTCAACGGCGCCATCCTGGCCATCAGCCACGACCGGTACTTCATCCGCCGCTGCACCCGCTCGGTCCTGGGGTTCATGGGCCGGGAGGTCCGGCCGTTCCCCGATTACGAAACCTACCGGGAAGCCCTCCGGAGCGCCCCGTCGACGGACGCCAGCCCGGCTTCCGCGGCGACGGCCGCGATGGCGGCGGCAGGGACCGGATCGCCGTCCCCCGCCTCGCCTTCCCCCGGCGGGACCGGCGGGGCTGGCGGCGGCAGCGCCGCCGGCGGCGCGGTCCGGGCCGCCGAACGGCGGGAGACGGCCCTGCGCCGGGAGAAGATCCGGTCCCTGGAGCGGGAGATCGCGGCCCTGGAAGCCGAGAAGGCCGCCCTGGAGGCCGATTTCGCCACGGGCGCCCCGCCGGAGGCCTACCATCGCTACACCGATATCCTCCGCCGGATCGACGAGGCCATGGAAACCTACCTGGAACTGGCGGACCAGGCGATTCCGTCGATCCAGGCGATATAATAAGGAAGGGCGGCCGGCCCTTCCGGGGGGATGGAACGCCAGCCGGCCCGTCACGCCCGGCCGGGCGGAAGGGAGATGCCATGTCAGCGGAACGCCATGACCTGATGGACGGAACCCACGATCTCCGGATGCACATCCACTGCCGGAAGGGCGATGTGGGCCGTTACGTGATCCTGCCCGGGGACCCGGGCCGCTGCGGCCGGATCGCCCGCCACCTGGACGACCCGCGGCTTGTGGCCGAGCACAGGGAATACACGACTTATACGGGCTCCCTGGACGGGGTCCCCGTCAGCGTGACCTCCACGGGCATCGGCGGCCCCTCCGCGGCCATCGCCGTGGAGGAGCTGGTCCAGTGCGGCGCCGACACCTTCATTCGGGTCGGCACCTGCGGCGCCATGCAGCCCGAGGTCCTGAACGGGTCGGTGATTCTTGCGACCGGGGCCATCCGGAAGGAAGGCCTGACCCGGGAGTACATGCCCCTGGAGTTCCCCGCCGTGCCCCATCCCCTGGTCCAGGACGCCCTGGTCGAATCGGCCCGGGCCCTTGGGCTCCCCCATCATCGGGGCGTGGTGGAGTGCAAGGATTCCTTCTATGGCCAGCGGAACCCGGAGACCATGCCCGTGGGCCGGGAACTCCTGGACAAGTGGCACGCCTGGATCGCCGCCGGCGCCCTGGCGTCCGAAATGGAATCCGCCGCCCTCTTCATTGTCGCGGCGGTCCGCCGGGCCCGGGCGGGGTCCGTCCTGCTCGTGATCCACAACCAGGAACGGGTGCGTCTGGGACTGGAAAACGGCCCCGTGGCGGACGAAGAGGCCGCCATCCGGGTGGCGGTGGCGGCGGTCCGGCGCCTGATCGCCCTGGACCGGGGCGCCTGATCACCCCGGCGGGGCCAGGAACCCGAAGCCCGGCAGGGCCCGCATGAGATAAAACAGGGTCAGCAGCAACCCCAGGATCCCGTAGAACCAGCCCGACCGGGGCAGGAGGCGCAGGCGGCGGCCGAAGGCGCGTGCCACGGCTTCGCCCCAGGCCAGCAGGCCGGCCAGGGCCAGGAGCAGGACAGCCGGGTTGCTCCGGAAGGATGTCACAGGATCCAGCCGCAGCAGGGCCGACAGGGCCCGGGTATTGCCACAGCCGGGACACAGGACGCCGAACAGGGACCAGGACGGACAGGCGGGCACCACCTCTCCCAGCCAGGCTTCCATGCGGGGCCCCCGGGACAGGAGGACCGCCGCCGTGACGACGGCCAGGGGCAGGAGCAGGAGCAGGACGCGTCGCAGGTGGAGGCGGGGGGGCGCGGGCCTCATGACAGCCGGATGCCCCGGAGCGCCCGTTCCCCGCCCACCTGGAGCAGGCGGTAGGTCGTCACCAGGATGCCCGAGGCCAGCAGGGCCATGGACAGCACCGCCGCCGCCGCAAGGAACGGCGCATTTCCGGTTCCCTCCACCACCCGGCGCATGGCCAGGGCGGCCACGCCCCACTCCACCGCCACGGCGAAGGCGATATCCTGCCGCATCACGAGCCGGGCCACGGTCAGCAGCACCAGGCCCAGCAGCAGCAGGATCGCGGCGATCTCGGGATCGACCCCCAGGAGGTTCCAGCCTTCCCGGGTCCGGAGCAGGCTCCAGGCGACGAAGGCGTTATAGAGGGTCCAGCCAAATAACAGTCGGAACGGCACATGGATCAGCCACCGTTCGGCCCGGATCGCAGGGGTGTACGCCTCCAGCCGCAGGTCGAGCCAGGCCAGGAGGGCCAGCATGCCCAGGGTGGCGGCGAAGTGCCGGTCCGGACGGTCGCCGTGGAGGGCGAGCCGGGACAGGACCGCGAGGATCGCGGCCAGGGGGAGGAACAGGGAGGTGGCCTGGTGGAACTGGACCGATTTCAGGGGTCCCCCCGCCCGTTCCCCGGCCCGGCCCCCGGAGGGCGTGGCCGCGGGGGGCATGAAGAAGGTCGCCGACTGGTACAGCACGAAAACGACCAGGAACAGGTACTGGACGAGCCAGAACAGCCGGTTGGGCTCGGCGGGGAGGAACAGGTTGTCGTCCCGCATCCGGGCCTGGTACTCCGTTACGCCCGATAGCGGCAGGATCTCCGCGGTGGCGTGGACCAGGAGCACCAGGAGGAAGGCGAGGATGTTCAGCAGGGCAAAGATCCGGTACCAGGCGCGCAGGCCGGCGGCAGGCATGGGACCCCCTCCTTCCGCATGGATTCACTTCCATTATACACAGGGATGCGGCGGTCAGGGTTCGTTCCGGTCGGCGGCGGCGAGAATCTTCTGGACGACCTTCGGCAGCGGCCGGTGGGGCAGCCGCGCCCGGGGCTCGAAGCGGGCGGCGGGGGAGTCCGCCGGCCCGTCGGCCGATGCGTTCTCCGATGCGGCGTCCGATGCGGCGTCCGACTCCCTGTCGGACCCATCGTCCGCCGACAGGGCCGCCGCCAGCCGGGCCGCCGGCGGCAGGGGCCCCTCCCCGGCCGTCACATGGAGGACCCGGATCTCCCAGGTCCTGTGCGTAAACTGGTGCCGCACCAGCCCTGCGTCCCGGACCACGGCGCCGGACAGCAGCCCGTCCGGCAGGCCGGACGGCAGCCCTTCCATATAAGCCGGCGCGTCCCGCACCGGCACGTCCCGCCGCAGGGGCACCGCGTCCATCCCGCCCAGCAGGCCGCCGGCGGGGCGACGGACCAGCAGGATTCCCTCCGGCCCTTCCACGACAAAGGCCGTCAGACGGTCGACCAGGGGGGGCATGCGGCGCCGCCGCACCGGCAGCGCCTCGGCCTTCCCCTCCCGGAACGCCCGGCAGCAGGCCGACAGGGGGCATGCCCCGCAGCGGGGCGCAGCCGGCAGGCAGATCCGGGCTCCCAGCTCCATCAGCCCCTCGCAGACCTGGGCCGCCCGGTCGGGGGGCGTCATGGCCCGGACCCGTTCGGTCACGGCCCGCCGGGTCGACGGCAGCAGGATATCGTCCTCCAGGGCCCCCAGCCGGGCCGCCACCCGCAGCACGTTGCCGTCCACCGCCGGCTCCGGCCGGCCGAAGGCGATGGACAGGACCGCCCCGGCGGTATAGTCCCCGATGCCCGGCAGGGCCCGAAGGGCGGCGGGGTCATCGGGGATCCGCCCGCTGTGGTCCCGGCAGACGGCCCGGGCCAGGGCCAGCAGGTTCCGTCCCCGGGCGTAGTAGCCCAGGCCCCGCCACAGGGTCAGGACCTCCTCCTCGGAGGCGGCGGCCAGGGAGAACGGGTCCGGGAACCGCTCCAGGAAGCGGGCGTAATAGGGCAGCATGGTCTCCACCCGGGTTTGTTGCAGCATGATCTCCGACACCAGGATGGCATAGGGGTCCCGGGTCTTCCGGAAGGGCAGGTCCCGGGCGGAGGCCGCAAACCAGTCCGCCAGCCGTCGGCCGGCGTCGTGGGTGAAGGGGTCGCCGCAGGGAGCGCCGCCGCCGGGGCCCGGGGCCGGCAGGGCGCGGTCGCCCGTCGGGTCCGGCGACTCCGGCAGCTCCGGCAGCTCCGGCAGCTCCGGCGATTCCGACGCCATGGGGCTAGAGCACCAGCAGGAGCTCCCGCAGCAGCCGGCAGGCCACGACGGTGGAGACTCCGGTGGGATCCAGGTCGGGGGCCAGCTCCACCAGGTCGGCCCCGGCGAAGTCCAGGCCGTCCAGCCCGTGGAGGAAGGCCTGGAGGGCGGCGAAGGACAGGCCCCCCGGCTCCGGGGTGCCGGTGCCCGGCAGGATCGAGGGATCCAGTACATCCAGGTCCAGGGTCAGCCAGGTGGGCCGGCCGGCGGCGTCCCGCACCAGGTCGGCGGCCAGGGCCCGGGCCGCGGCGGGATCCGCCGGGATCGGCAGGAGGCCCAGGTGCTCCCGGGAGTATTCGAACTCGTCCCGGGTCCCGGACCGGATTCCCAGGGACCGGATCCGTCCCTCCCCCAGGGACTCGGCCGCCCGTCGGAGGACGCAGGCGTGGGACAGCCGATCCCCCAGGTAGTCGTCCCGGGTGTCGGCGTGGGCGTCCAGGTGGAGGACCCGCAGGTCGGGCCAGCGGTCGGCGGCGGCCCGGATGGCTCCCAGGGAAACCAGGTGCTCCCCGCCCAGCAGCACCGGCAGGAGGCCCCGGGCGAGGAACGAACGGGTCGCGTCCTCCACGATTCGGATCATGCCGGCGGGATCCGCCGGGGGCAGCAACAGGTCCCCGGCGTCCAGGATGGGCCGGTCCTCCAGGTCCCGGTCCAGGATCGGGCTGTAGGTCTCGATGCCGTAGAACTCCCGGCGGATGGCCCCGGGCCCCAGCCGGGCCCCGGACCGGTAGGACACGGTACCGTCGAAGGGCGCCCCGAATACCACGATCCGGGCCTCGGGCGCTTCCTGTTCGGTGACGGCGAAGGGCAGGCGCCCGGTATCGGAGAAGACGGCGCAAGCGGGCCGCCCGTCGGCCTGCCCGTCGGCCTGCCCGATGGCCTGCCCGGCAACCTGCCCGGCGGTCTCCAAGGCCGCCGGGCTCATCCTGCCGCCTCCTGGAGCTGGCGCTCCACGAACCGGGGCAGGGCGAAGGCGGCCGCATGAACCGAGGGCGTATAGTACCGGGTCTCGAAATCCGGCTGGGCCGACAGGGCGTCGGGCCGCAGGTCCCGGACCGGGTCCGGGCCCTTGGATGCGAAGCCGAAGAGCCACATCCCCGACGGGTAGACCGGCATGTGGAACAGGTACACCCGGGCGATGGGGAAGGTGTCCCGGAGCCGCTGGTGGGAGCGCTGCATGGACCGGGAATAGGACGGGTAGAACGGGCTCTCGTGCTGGTTCACCAGGATGCCGTCCCGTCCCAGGACCCGGTGGCAGTCGCTGTAGAACCGCCGGCTGAACAGCCCCTCCCCCGGCCCCACGGGATCCGTGGAATCCACCAGGACCAGGTCGTACCGGTCGTCGTCCGCCTCCCGGAGGAACCGGACGCCGTCCATGTAATGGAGCCGGATCCGGGGGTCCTCGTCCAGCCGGCCTGCGGTGGAGGGCAGGTGGACCCGGCAGAGCTCCACCACCCGGCGGTCGATCTCCACCATGTCGATGACCTCGATCCCGGGATACCGGGAAAGCTCCCGGGCGGTGCCGCCGTCCCCGCCGCCCACGATGAGGACCCGCCGGACATCGGGATGCACCGCCATGGGCACATGCACCAGCATCTCGTGGTAGTGGCGCTCGTCCTTCTCGGTCAGCATCATCAGGCCGTCCAGCGTAAAGAACCGGCCGAAGGTGTCCGACTCGTAGAAGTCGATCCGCTGGAAGGGCGTCCGCTCCCCGTACAGGTGGGTGCAGCGGATGGACAGGGACACGTCGGGGGCCTGCCGCTCGGTGTACCAGAAATGCCCGTCCTCGTATCGCCCGGTTTCGCTCATGGGGCGCCTCCCTCCTGCCGGACCAGCACCCGGACCCGGCGGGGATCGTCCATCTCCGTCACCAGGGTGCCTCCGGACTCGTGGACCCGGCGGATGCGCTCCGTCACGTCCCGGTTGAACCGCTCGCCCGGCAGGATCAGGGGGATGCCGGGGGGATAGGCCATGATGGTCTCGCCGCAGATTTCGCCCACCGCGTCGGCCAGGGGGACGATCCGGGAGGGCGAGAAGAAGGCCTCCCGGGGGGACAGCACCAGCGGGGGCGGGTCCGCGTGGGGCTCCGGACCGGGCTCCGGCAGGCCGTCGGGATGGCCGGACAGGGCGTCCGCAGCCAGGGCCTCCAGGGCGTCGGCCAGCCGGGACAGGCTTTCCGGGCCGTCGGCGGGAGAGACCACCGCCAGCAGGACCCGGGCTTCCGCCAGCTCCATCTGGACGCCCCAGCGCTCCCGGAGCCGCCGGTAGGCCTCGAACCCGCTGATGCCCAGCCCCGACACGTCCAGGGTCAGCTTGGTGGGGTCCAGGGTCATGCCCTCCGGCGGCGCCATCAGCCGCAGCCCCGGGATGGCCGCCACCCGGCGCCGGAGGTCGTCCACCTGCGGCAGGAGCGCGGCAAAGGTGTCCCGGGCCTCGTGGACCAGCCAGCGCCGGGCGCTGTCCAGGCTGGACAGCAGCAGGTAGGAGGCGCTGCTGGTCTGGAGCAGGTTCAGGACCCCCCGGACCGTCTCGTGGCGGATGGCCCGCTCCCGCAGGAGCAGCACCGAGCTCTGGGTCAGGGAGCCGCAGGTCTTGTGGACGCTGACCGTACACAGGTCGGCCCCCAAAGACAGGGCCGACGGCGGCAGCCCCCGGGCAAAGCCGAAATGGGCCCCGTGGGCCGAATCCGAAAGCAGCCGGACGCCCCGCTTGCGGCAGAGGTCCGCGATGGCGGCGAAGTCGCCGCAGACGCCGAAGTAGGTGGGATGGAGCAGGAGGAGGGCCCTGGCCTCGGGATGCCGGTCGAGGGCGTCGCGGACGGCGGCGGGCCGCACCCCGTGGGCGATGCCCAGGGTGGGGTCGGCTTCGGGGGGGAGGAACACGGGGACCGCGCCGCCCAGGACCAGGGCGTGGATCGCGGACCGGTGGACGTTGCGGGGCAGGAGGATCGTGTCCCCCGGGCCGCAGGCGGACAGGATCATGGCCACGACGCCCACGCTGGAGCCGTTGACCAGGAAGAAGGCCTCGTCGGCGTCGCAGGCGTTGGCCATGAGGCACTCGGCGTCCCGGATGACCCCGGTGGGGTGGTCCAGGAAATCCAGGCCCGGGGTGGCGTTGACGTCCATCCGCAGCCCCAGGTCCCCCAGGGCCCTGGAGAAGTCGCTGGCCATGCGGCCCTGCCGGTGCCCGGGCACATCGAAGCGGACGAGCGCCTCCGCCCGTTCGGCCTCCAGCCGCAGGGCCTGGAGCAGCGGGGTTCCCTCCTGCCGGCCGTAGCGCACGGGGCTACCGGGACGTGAAGTTGCGCCCGTAGTAGATCTCGTCCATCTCCCGGCGGACCTGCTGGGAGATCCGGTTGATCTCGCCCGGGTGGAGCTGGTCCTTTGTGACGCCGAAGAGGTAGTCGTCGGGATCGACGGTGCGCAGCTTGCACTTGGTGTGGAAGATGTTCTCGGGGTACACGTTGACATCCACCATGTTGTAGGCCTCCAGCAGGTCGTCGGGAATGAAGTGCTGGATGGACTGCATGGGGTGGTCGATGAACAGCTTCCGGCCGGTGATGTCCCTGGTGAAGCCCCGGACCCGGTAATCCAGGGTCATCATGTCCGGCGAGAAGCTGCGGATCATGAACTCCAGGGCGTTCAGGGGCGAGACCCGGCCGCAGGTCGACACGTCGATGTCGGCCCGGAAGGTGCTGATGCCCAGCATGGGATGGGACTCGGGATAGGTGTGGACTGTAATGTGGCTCTTGTCCAGGTGGGCGCCGACGATCTCGGGCACCGAGGCCGGGATGTGGGCCACGGGCAGCATGCCCTCCTCGCTGATGAGGATTGTGACGCTGGATCCCTGGGGATCGTAGTCCTGCTTGGAGACCGACAGGACCGTGGCGCCGATGATCTCGGCCACGGTACTGCAGATGGTGGTCAGCCGGTCCGCGTTGTACTGCTCGTCGATATAGGCGAGGTAGGCGTCCCGGTCCTCGGAGGTCCGGGCGTAGCAGATGTCGTACAGGTTGAAGCTCAGGGTCTTGGTCAGGTTGTTGAACCCGTGGAGCCTGAGCCGTCGCGTAGGATTCTCGTTCATCAGCAGACAACCTCCCTTTGGAAGAAATTGTTCTGCCTGCAGCCGGACCCCTGGCACCTCCTCCCCGTCGGCTGATTGTTCAGGCATGTCGCCCGATTGCACGGGCCGCGCAAGGGGGGCTTTCCAGTCCGGCACCCGGGACCCGTCGGGGCCCGGCATGCGGACGAGCGGCTGATTCCCCGTCACGCGATGCAAGAACAGTCAGGCTCCTTGGTGAACCTGTCTTGGGTCGGATGAACTCTCTCCCGTGCCTTTACTGTCGACTTGAACTATACCAGAAATCCCCCGGGACGCAACCCCGGACGGCCACGCGGCAGGCACGAACGGGTACAATGGAGGCAGGATCCGGCCGCAGGCCGGAAGGGAGGCGGAAATGGCCATCGGATACGCCTGCATCGCCCTGGCCGTGCCGGGTGCGGCCCTGACCCGCTGCACCCTGGCCACGGCGACACCCGGGCGGATCCGGGCCGTCATGCGACACAACCTGGACGCCCTCCGGGCCATGATCGACTACAACCGCCGGGAGGAAATCCGGCTCTTCCGGATCAGTTCGGACATCGTGCCCTTCTTCTCCCACCCGGCCAACCCACTGGCCTGGTGGGACGAGGAGACCGAGCGGTTGGCGGCCATCGGGGCGGCCGTCCGGGATGGGGGCCTCCGGGTGTCGATGCATCCGGGGCAGTACACGGTCCTGAATTCGCCCCGGGCGGAGGTGGTGGAGGCGACCCGCCGGGACCTTGCGGCCCATGCCCGGTTCCTGGACGCCCTGGGGCTGCCGGACCGCCACCGGATCCTCCTCCACCTGGGCGGCGTTTACGGGGACCGGCGGGCTTCCCTGGACCGGTTCGTGGAAGCGGCCCGGAGCCTGCCCGAGGCAGTCCTGCGGCGGCTGACCCTGGAAAACGACGAGCGCTGCTTCTCCATCGGGCAGGTCCTGGAGGCCGCCCGGCGCCTGGGGCTGCCAGCCATCTTCGACAACCTCCACCACCGGCTCCTCCCGGAGGACGGCACCACGCCCGAGGCCGAGTGGATCCGGCTCTGCCGGGCCACCTGGGGCGCGCGGACCGGACCCCAGAAAGTCCACTATTCGCAACAGGAGCCGGGAGGGCGGCCGGGGGCCCATGCCGGTGCCATCGCCGCCGGGCCATTCCTCGAGGAGACGCGCGACTGGTTCCGGGCCGACCCGGACCTGGATGTCATGCTGGAAGTCAAGGACAAGAACCTCTCGGCGATCAAGTGCCTCCTGCTGCAGGCCGAGCGGGCGGCGGAAGCCGGCGGGGCAGCCGCCTCGCCAACCGTCGCGCCAGCCGCCTCGTTAACCGCCTCGCCAGCCGCCTCGCCGGTACTCCCCGAATTCCGCAAGTGGAGAACCCGGCGGCTCGAGGCGGAATGGGGGCGCTGGAAATATCCGGTCCTGGCCCGGTCCCAGCCGATGTACCGGGAGATCCGGGAGGCTCTCAAGGACAAGGGGGACGTCCGGGTCCTGGATTTCTACCGCCAGGTGGAGTCCGCCCTGACTGGGGAGGGGTCGGCGGGAGACCGGTGGAACGCCGCCCAGCATGTCTTCGGGCACATGAAGCACGCCGCCTCCGAAGCCGACCGGCGTCGGCTGGACGCCCTGGGACGGGCCCTGCTGTCCGCCCCCGCGGGCACCCCGCCCGACGACCGGGCCCTCCGGATCTTCCTCCGGCGCCTGGCGGAGGTCCATGGCGACCGGTATATCCGGGAATCCTACTACTTCGCCGATCCGGCCGGGCGGGGGTAATCCCCGGGACATCGAAAAGGGAGCCCTTTCGGGGCTCCCTTCCGTTCGACCGTTTGGTCAGGCCGTTCGATCACCAGCGGCGATCGCCGTAGCCGCCGCGATTGTCATTGTCGCGACGGGCCTGCTTGCGGGCGCGACGGCAATCCGGGCAGCGAGTGGGCTCATTGGTGAAGCCCTTCTCCTGGTAGAAAGCCTGTTCGCCTTCGGTGAAGACGAACTGCACTCCGCAGTCCTTGCAGGTCAGAGTCTTGTCGGGCATGGGTCGTTCCTCCTTAAGATCGGGTAAAAACCTGGTTCTTCAGTTCCTGACATTTCTCCGCAAGAATTGGATCCCAAGGAGTGAATGCTGCTAACGGAAAAACATGCCTGGCTTCCAGGCACCTTGTCATCATACGCCACACTTCTGCGGTTTGCAATAGGAAAATGCGCTTTGACCGCCACTTTCTGTGAAATTTTCTAATGGAAATCGGACCAGTCTCCCAGGATCTCCAGTCCGGCATATGGGCTTTCGCCTTCGAAGAGGACGCGGCCGTCCCGGTCCCGGTATCGGACCGTGACACGGGCGGAGATGCTCTCCCGGATCATGCGGTCCATGAACCCGTTCCGTGGGGCCCGGAGCAGGCTGGAGGCCGCCGTTTCCGCCCCGATTTCCAGGGTTCGGCCCCGACGGGACAGGACAACCCGGATGCGGCCGGTGCCCTCGTCGGCGGCGAAGGACTCGATGCGGGCGTGGTTGTAGGTCGTGAAGCGGTCGGTCCGGTCCCCGTCCATGACAAAGGAAAGGAATCCCACGAAGGAGCGGCCGATCCAGGGGATGTCCGCGATGGAGAACATGACCGACAGCCCTTCCCGCTCGAAATGGTTCGCCTGGAGCCAGACCCAGCGGCTGGGGAAGGAGCGGCCCCAGTCCTTCTCGATGTATCCCTCGCCGGACGGAAACCGGAACGCCAGGTCGGGGGCGTCGGCGGAGCGGACCCGGATCTCGCCGGTCACGCGGTGGGACAGGTGGACGACGCCGTGGCGGCATTCCATGCTTGGGACGAAGGAGTAGGGGCCCATGATCCCCGGATGGAACAGGGTCTTCGGATAGGGGCGGATCCGGTCGAAGGCCAGCTCCCCGTCGATCCGGATGTCGGGCCGGTCCACGGACAGGGCGACGCCCTGCGAAGAGAAGCGGCTGCCATCGAGGCCCACCTCGAAGCGGTCGTCCCGGAAGGAGAAGGCATCCCTGGGAAATTCCAGCCAGCGGGACCAGCCGGTACCGGCAGAGATCAGCTGGAGGAAGGCATGGGCGTTCGCACCACCCTCGCCGGCGGCCACACCGGGGATCAGGGCCAGGCCCGTATCGCCGGTCGCCACGCCGGACGCGGTCTCCGGGGACGCGCCTGGAGCCGCGTTGCGCTGGATGCTCTTGATGTACCAGCCCTCGAAATAGCGGCGCTTCCTGCGGGCGCCCTGGAAGATTTCGGGATTCAGGAGACGGCGGATTCCATATCCGGGATGCATGCCGACGCACCGCCTTTCCAGGCCTTGGGGGCCTGACCGCAGTATCCCACGGTTGACACCCTCGTGGCAATCATTCGGCACATAAAAGTCCCATCTACCCATTCCAATATTCCCTTTATTCGTATAGTATATACAAATGCAAAAACGGAAACAGCCCATCCGACATCCTGGCGGACAGCGAAGCGGACTGCGTAATGGAAAGGAATGGATTTCCCGTGGTCCGGCAGGGCTGCGGACCAATGATTCGGCCCGCGGAGACGCAGGCTTGGCGCAGGAGGTTCGAAGGTGAAACGCCCGGCATCCACCCGACTGGCCTATCTCATGGACCAGTTCTCGATCAAGGGCAAGGAACTGGCCCGATCCCTCTCCATCGACGAAAGCCTGATCAGCCGATGGCGGCGGGGCGGCCGGGTGCTCCGGTCCGACTCCCCGTATTTTGCAGCCATCGTCGACCGGGTGCTCCAGGAAGACCGGACCCGGCCCGTTTCCCGGCTGGTGCCCTTCCTTCTCCGGCAGATGCCCGGCCAGGACGCCGCCTTCCTGCAGGACCCGAAAAACCTGCGGGACGCCCTGTCCTACTGGCTGGCCCATGACGGGCTGGAGACCGATCCCATGGAGTGGGCGATGGCCGTGGACCAGGGCCTGGAGGAGGTCCCCCCGGGGGTGACCCATTCCGCCCGGATCCTGATCGATACGGGGAACGAGGGGCGACGCAAGGCCGTCCTCCGCCTGCTGGCCGCTGTCCACCGGAGCCCGACCCCTGTCCGGCTGCGGATCGTCAGCCAGGAGCGGATGGATTGGCTGACCGAGGATCCCGCCTTCCTGAACACCTGGCGGGAGCAAATGGCCATGATCCTGCTCCGCCACCCGGTGACGGTCCTCCACACCGTGGACCGGTCCCCCGAATCCCTGTCTTCCGTGCTTCGGCAATGGCTGCCCCTGTATTTCACGGGCAACCTGACGGCCTGCCTCCTGCCCCGGGATCCCCAGTCCCCGGTCCGGGTCAGCCTCGTCCTGGCCGAGGAACTCCTGTCCCTGTCCGCCATGTCCGGATCGGCCGAGAACGGGCGAAAGTCCAGGCGATCCGGCGAAGCGCCTCCCCAGGCGGACTCGGCTGGCGTGACCGTTACCAGCTCCGACCCGATCCTGGTCCACCAGCACTGCGCCGTCTTCGACCAGTGGACCCGCTCGGCCATTCCCCTGTTCGACGTATTCCGATGCCCGCTCCCCCCCGACCGGGCGGCCCTGTCCAGGGCGGCGACCCGCCGGGGTCGCGGGCGCCCTTCCCTCTCGGATTACTTTACAACCTGTCCCGTTACCCACGCCATCCTGGACCTGGCCACAGCGGAATCCGGCCTTCTGGAGCAGCTCATGCCGCGGGAGGCCTGGTTCGATGTCTCCCGGCGCAGCGGCCGACAGGACCCCAGGCGGGACGCCCTGCTCTCGTTCCTGGAATCCGCCCCCGAGACCAGCCGGTTCGGCCTGCTGCGGGCCCGGGACATCGAGGGACCCACGGGATACAACCTGGTGCTGGCCGACCAGACGGTCCTGGCCTTCCCGGCGTATGCGTCCGAAGGCAAGGGGGTGGTGCTGTGCGTCCGGGAACCGACCTTCGTCGCCATCGTGACCGACTGGTTCCACCGGCTGGAGCAGCGAAATCCGCCCCTTGACGATCGCCAGGCCCTGGTCCGGCGCCTGCGGCGGCTCGACTGAGCTGATCCGCTCCTGTATGATGGAACCATCGACAGGAGGAGGTATCGCCATGGAACCGAACCGCAGCGCCCCGGCCACGATTCCCGCCATCGGGATCCAGCTCTACACCTTGCGGCGCGAGTGCGCCGACGACTTCGAGGGCGCCCTGCAGGCGGTGTCCGACATGGGCTACGAGGCCGTCGAGACCGCCGGGTTCCACGGGCGGACCGCCGAGTGGCTCCGGGACCGCCTGGACCGGCTGGGTCTCGCCTGCTGTGCCCTCCATTGCGGCCGTGAGGACCTGGAGCGGCGACTCGACCGGATGGCGGCCGATGCCCGGACCCTGGGGGCCGAGGCGCTGGTCCTGGCCTATGACAATCCGAAAAGCCGGGAAGACTTCGTCTCCCTGGGACGTTTCCTGGAGGACACGGGCCGACGCCTCCTGGAGCAGGGCCTGGCCCTCTGCTACCACAATCATGCCAACGAATTCGTCCCCTTCGACGACGGCCCCGGCCTCGACCTGATGTATCGAACCGCCGACCCGGCCTTTCTCCAGGCCGAGCTGGACACCTTCTGGATCAGCCGCGCGGGGTACGACCCGGTGGCGTACGTCGCCCGGTACGCGGGCCGGCTCCCCATCCTCCATTGCAAGGACCAGGACCGGAAGGACCCGGGGTGCTCGGCGCCCGTCGGCGAAGGGTCCCTGGACTTCGCCGCCATGATCCGCCTGGCCTGCCAGGGCGGCACCCGCTGGCTGGTCATGGAAGACGACGAATCCGAATTCCCTCCCCTGGAGAGCGCCCGGCTCTCGTTCCTGGCCCTCCAGCGACTGCGGAAGGCCCACTGCCCCGGCGCCCCGGGGTGAAGCCGGCGAGGCCGGCCGGTTCCAGGCGCATGGAACCGGCGGGGGCCTCCGGACGTATCTACTGCAGATCCGAAACCGGAGGTGATCCAGATGAAAAAGAACGCCAGCTTACCGACCCAGCGATCGGTCCGGCGCCAAGTCCGACGCCCCGACAGGCGCCAGGCCAGGCGCCCTGACCGACGCCCGGTCCCGACCCGTTCGTCCCTTGTCTCCCTTGCTTCCCTCGCCCTGGTCCTGGCCCTGCTTCTCGTCCTGGCGGGATGCGGCGGACGCTTCCAGCCGGCTGGCACCGACGCCACGCCGACGCCCGGTCCCACCGACGGACGCCAGGATTTTGCCAAGGACAACGAGAAGCCCGCCACGGAGGATCCCCTGGTTCCCGGCGAGGACGGCTTCTACCTGCTGCCGCTGAAGGAGACCGGCCCCGGCGGCGAGGCCCTGGCCTCCATTCTCCTGTCCGGCGTCCGGCTGGATATCCGCTTCAATCGCCTGTCCTTCGTCGTCGGGGACACCCTGGTGGTGTACCTGACCGCCACCAATACCACGGACGGTCCCCTGGCCATCTACGCCCCCACGACCTCCTTCGGTCCCCAGGGCGCCTTCCAGGCCTGGGTCCATCATGCGAACGTCAAGTTCGCCCTGCCCCTGGTCGGGGGTCCTGTCGCGTCGGACGACGCCATGCTGTATACCGAGCTGGCCGCAGGCGAGAGCCTCTCCCGGGAATTCGCCTACTTCGTGGGCACCCACTCCGACGGGCCCGAGGGCCCCATTCCGGAAGCCCCCCTGGGTCCCTACCGGGTATACATGCACTTCGGGCTGGGCAGCGATGACGGGACCGCCGCCCTCCGGGTCTCCGCCGACATCGCGGTCATCGACCCGAACGGCACCGGGGAGCCCGCGGACCTGACCGCCGACGACGCCATCGGGGTGGTCAAGGACCTGCCCGAGTTCGCCGACTGGTACAAGGCCCACTCCGGCGAGGCCAATGTCAAGAAAGAGGATGGCGGCTACTTCATCCTCTACGGCGGGGTCTGGGAGCAAGTCTCCCCCGAGCTCTTCGACGAGACCCTGGCCCAGACGCCCGAAATCTACGCTGTCTACGAGAACGGCCGCTATGTCGTCAACGCCGCGTCCAAGCTGGGGGACGCCCCCCACCAGGTCTTCGCCGAGGTGGACGCCGTCTCGGGCGAGCTCCTCTCCATCCGCTTCGAATGATCCTTCGCCGCCGCGATCCGGCCCTGGCCGGGTCCGGCAGCGAAGATCCCTTCCTCTCCCTTCCTCCTTCCCGGCGGCCCCGGTGCTTCGGTACCGGGGTCGTTCGGGTTCATGGGTCGGACGCGACCGGTTTCCGATCCCGATCGGCGGGGACGGCGGGGGTGGCGGCGGCAGCAGCTGCGAGAAGCGGCACCGCCCGGTTCTCCCGGAGGAGCCGGACGAAGCCGGCCATGTCCGTGACCCGTTCGGGCAACCGCATGCCGCCCTGGGCCAGGTCGTCCAATTGGTGGAAATCGGAGCCGGACAGACGCCGCAGGCCATGACGCGCCGCAAAGGCCTCCGCCCGCCGGTTGTCCGAGTCGTGTCGCGGGTTGCCGTTCCGGATCTCGACGCCGTCGAGGAGGGCGGGATCGGCCGGGTGGTTCCCCGTCCGGAAGGGATGGGCCTGGTAAATCAGGATGTCGCCAGGAGCAGGGGCGCCGCGGCCGGACGCCGCCAACTCACCCAGGAAGCGCCGCAGGCCCCGGAGGCCCAGGCGGAAAAGGTCCGGATGGGCCCGGAGCATCTCCGGGGCGAGGCCAAAGACCAGGTAGTCGCCATACGGCTCGGGGTCGTCGAAAGTCATCTCCAGGCCCGGCAGCACCACGAGGCCGACCCGGGCGCCTTCCTCCCGGGCGATTTCATAGCCGGACAGGTAGCGTTCAATGGCGCCCTGCCAAGGGGCGGACTCGGAGGATGGGGCGCGGCCGGAAGGGCTTGCGCCGCCGGGCATGGCTGCACCGCGGTTCGGGCTTGCGCCGCCGGGCATGGCTGCCCCGCCGAGGCGTTCCAGGGTGCCCCGGGTCAGGTGGTCGGTGACGACGATGCCCGTGTATCCGGCGTCCCGGTAGAGGCGGACCACCTGGCGGGCCGGGATGCGGGCGCATCCGCTGACCTCGGCGGTATGGACATGGGTATCGTAGAGGAACCCGGCGGCGTCGGGTCCGGGAGTGTCGGGTGCCTGGGGGTTCCTTTCAGGGGTGTCGGGTCCGGGGATGCGGCCAACGGTCACGGGCGGGTCTCCTTGTCCGGGATGGATGGGGTCAGGACGGCTTTCACAGTATACTGGGAGACGCTCGCTTCCGCCAGACGGGAGGCGACGAGCGCCGACAGAAATCGCAGACGGAATCGCCTGGAATGTCCGGGCCGGGCCGTTTGCGGCACCCCTCTCCCCTGCCTGTCGGCGCGTCGGGATCGCATCGGGCAGGGTCACCCGCCGTCGCCAAAACGGCTCCAAATCCGTTGACAGATCCCCGCCCATGCGTCATAATTCCTCTTGCCACTGACGCGGGTGTAGTTCAATGGCAGAACCTCAGCTTCCCAAGCTGATCGCGAGGGTTCGATTCCCTTCACCCGCTCCACGCCCTCATGGCTCAGTCGGTAGAGCGCATCCATGGTAAGGATGAGGTCACCAGTTCGATTCTGGTTGAGGGCTCCAGCTTGAAACCCCGCTCGCTGTAAGGCTAGCGGGGTTTTGCCTTATCCATGCTGGCTGGCAATTGTTACAAGAAATTGCACCGAGTTGCACGAGATT
>JAKPNJ010000024.1 GCA_029548445.1 Bacillota bacterium
GCGAAGCCTGGGAGACCCTGCAGGCGTTTGCGGAGCAGTTCAGGATCCCCCTGGCCGAAACCCAGGCCGGGAAGGGCCTTGTCCCCTGGGATCATCCCCTGAACCTGGGAGGACTGGGTGTCACCGGCGGACTGGCCGCCAACCGGGTCGCCCGGGAAGCGGACCTGGTCCTCGGCGTCGGCACCCGCTTCATGGACTTTACCACCTGCTCGAAGTGGCTGTTCCAGAATCCGGACGTGGCCTTCATCGGGATCAATGTCTCCGCGGCGGATGCCCTGAAGATGGACGCCATCCCCGTGCAGGCCGATGCAAAGCGGGCCCTGGAAGCCCTGTCCATGCGGCTGGCCGCATATGGCTGGCGGGCGTCCTACGGTCCCGAGCTCGCCCGGGTTCGGGAGGCATGGATGGCCGAAATCCAGGCCCAATACGACGATCGGAGACAGGAGGGCCTCTCCCAGACCCGGGCACTGGGACTGGTCAACGGGTTCCTGGGTCCTGCCGACATTGCGGTGGGCGCCTCCGGCAGCTTGCCCGGCGACATGCAGCGGCTGTGGCGCAGCGGTCGGCCCGGGACCTACCATATGGAGTATGCCTTCAGCTGCATGGGCTACGAGGCTTGCGGCGCCCTGGGCGCCAAAATGGCCGAGCCGGACGCGGAGGTCTACGCGTTCCTCGGGGACGGCAGTTGGCTCATGCTGCACAGCGAGCTGTACACGGCGGTCCAGGAGGGACTGAAGATCCACCTGGTCGTCATGGACAACGCCGGGTGGGGCTGCATCGAGAACCTCCAGCAGAGCCAGGGGACGCCCTCCTTCGGGACGGCCTTCCGGGCCCGCAATCCCGCCACCGACCGGCTGGACGGCGCTCCGGTCCCCCTGGACATCGCGGCCTGCGCCCGGGGGTATGGCGCTGTCGGCTACACCATCCGGAGCGAGGCGGAGCTCCTTTCCGCCCTGGAGGACGGGCGCCGCCAATCGCGGCCCTGTGTGTATGACATCAAGGTGCTGCCCGGCAGCATGACGGGAGGCTACGAGAGTTTCTGGCGGGTCGGCGTGGCGGAAGTGTCCCGCAGTCCCGAGGTGGCCGCGGCCCGGAAGGCCATGGACCGGGAGGTCCGCCGGGCGCGACCGTACTGAGCGCCGCGGCGTGCCGCGGGGAGGAGATTCCATGGACGAGAACCGTGCCGACCGGCCCCGGCTGGATCCGCGCCAGGTGCGCCTGGGCATCGCCCCCATCGGGTGGACCAACGACGACATGCCGGACCTCGGGGGATGGATTCCCTACGAGCAGTGCCTCAGCGAAATGGCGCTGGCCGGCTTCGAGGGATGCGAGATCGGGGGGAAGTTCCCGGAAGACACGGCCGTCCTGGCAACGGCCCTGTCCCTGCGGGGCCTGTCGGTCTGCAACGCCTGGTTCAGCAGTTTCCTGACGAGCCGCCCCCTGGGGGAGACCCTCCAGGCCTTCGAGAAGCATGTGGCCCGGCTGGCCGCCCTGGGCGCCGCCGTGGTCGGCGTGTCCGAACAGGGCAACTCGATCCAGGGACGGCCGGACCGCCCGATCCTGGAAGGCAATCCGGCCTATACCGAGGACGAGTGGCACCGGGTCCTGGACGGGTTCGGGATCATGGGGCGCCTCGCCCGGGACCAGGGCCTCTCCCTGCTGGTCCACCACCACATGGGCACCGGTATCCAGTCCTCGTCGGAAATCGACCGGCTGATGGACGGTACCGATCCGGACCGGGTGGGGCTCCTGTTCGATACCGGCCACCTGGCCTTCGCCGGGGAGGACCCCCTGGCGGTCCTGCGTCGCCATGGCAGCCGGATCCGCCATGTACACCTGAAGGACATCCGGCGACCGGTCCTGGAGTCGGTCCGGGCCCGGCACATGAGTTTCCTCGACGGCGTCCGGGCGGGGGTCTTCACCGTCCCCGGGGACGGCGACCTCGATTTCCGGCCGATCGTCGATGCCCTTGCGGCACAGGGATATCGCGGCTGGATGGTAGTAGAGGCGGAACAGGATCCTTCCAGGGCCAATCCGCTGGAATATGCCCTGAAGGCCAGGCGTTACCTGCGCCAGGTGTCGGGCCTGTAGAAAGGGGGAGTCTCGCATGACGAACGTGGGAGTCGTGGGATATGGGGTCATCGGCCAGCGACTGGCCGACGGGGTGGCGCGGCAGGGAGACATGCGCCTGGTCGGGGTGGCGGATGTGGCGCCCACCCTGGCTGTCCGGGCCCTGAAGGAAAAGGGGATGCCCTATCGCCTGTTCCTCGCGGAGGGGGCCGACCGGGCGGCCTTCGACGCACTGGGAATCCCGGTTGCCGGCAGCCTGGAGGACCTGGCCGTCGCCTGTGATGTCCTCCTGGACGCCACAAGCGCCGGGGTCGGCGCCCGGAACCGGGTCCTGTACGAGCGTCTCGGGAAGAAAGCCATATTCCAGGGCGGCGAGAAGGACACCGTGGCGGACGTGTTCTTCCACGGGTATGCCAACTACGAGAAGGGGCTGGGCCGGCAGTTCCTGAAGCTGACGAGCTGCAACACCACCGGCCTGATCAGAGCCGTGGACTGCCTCGACCGGGCCTACGGCATCCGGCGGGTCGCGATCACCATCATCCGCCGGGTGGCGGATCCCGGCGACTACCACCGGGGCCTGACCAACGCCCTCCAGGTGGACAAGGCGCCCAGCCACCAGGCCGTGGACCTGATGAAAATCATGCCCCACATCCAGGCCACCGGCATCCTGGTCCACACCCCGGTCACCCATGGCCACATCCTGACCATCGTGGCCACGGGCCTTGGCAGGATCGACAAGGACATGGCGCTCCGGGCCTTCGCCGCCCACGACCGGATCCGGATCGTCCGGATCGCCGATGGCTTCCTCGGCAACGCGTCCCTGTTCCGCTACGCCCGGGACCTGGGCAATCCCAGGGGTGACATGTATGAGGTGGCCGTCTGGGAGGAAAGCGTGGTGGAATCCGGGGACGACCTGATGTTCGCCCTGTACATCCCCCAGGAAGCCGTGACCATTCCCGAAACCATCGACGCCGTCCGGGCCTGCCTGGAACTGCAGGCCGACCGCCTGGAGGCGGTGGGGACCACCAACCGGTACCTGGGGATGGGCACATGGAAGTGAACCTGCTGCCGATCGACGCCTTCAACGTCACGGGCCGCCGGGTGCTGCTCCGGGTCGACATCAACTCGCCCATCGATCCGGGGACTCGCCGCATCGTCGACGACAACCGGATCCGCCGGAGCCTGCCGACCCTCCGGGACCTCCTGGACCGGGGGGCCCGGCTGGGGATCCTCGCCCACCAGGGCGACACCCTGGATTACCAGAACCTCATTCCGCTGGCCGAGCACGCCGAGCGCCTGACGGCCCTGCTGGGCCGCCGGGTGGACTACCTGGACGATGTCTGCGGCCCCGCCGCCTGCGACCGGGTCCGGCAGCTGGCTCCCGGCGACGCGGTGCTCCTCGGCAATCTCCGGTACCTGGCGGAGGAGGTTTCCGGGTTCGAGAAGGAAGTCAAGCTGGCTCCGGAGGACATGGGCTCCACCTGGCTGGTCCGGAGCCTCGCGCCGCTTTTCGACCTGTATGTCAACGACGCCTTTGCCGCCGCCCATCGGAATGCCCCCAGCATGGTCGCCTTCCAGGAGTGCCTGCCGACCGCCGCCGGGCGGCTCCTGTACGAGGAGCTGGGCGCCCTGGCACGGCTCGTCCGGAGTCCCCGGCGTCCCGTGGTGTTCGTCCTGGGCGGGGCCAAGATCTCCGACGCCTTCGGCATGCTGCGGGAGGTCCTGGAGAAGGGAATCGCCGACCGGGTCCTGGTCAGCGGCGTGGTGGGCCAGGTGTTCCTGCTGGCGTCCGGCCGCCGGATCGGCCGCCGGGTCGAGGCCTGGCTCGCCGACCGGGACCTGCTGCCCTTTGTCGAGCAGGCCCGAGCCTGCCTGGCGGGATGGAGCGACCGGATCCGGATGCCCCTGGACCTGGTCGGGACCGTCGGGGAGACGACAGGGCCGGTCGACGTGGCCGCCCTGCCCATCGAGGACGGCTGGTTCGCCGACATCGGCCCGGCGACCTGTGCGGCCTTCGGCGCCGAACTTGCGTCGGCCGGGACCCTCTTTGCCAACGGGCCCGCCGGCGTCTACGAGACACCGCCCTTCGACGCGGGCACCCGCTTCCTGTGGCAGGCCATCGCCGATTCCCCCGGATTCAGCGTCATCGGGGGTGGGGACACGGTCGGATCGGCCAGGAAATTCGTCGGACTGGAGCGGTTCGGGTATGTCTGCACCGCCGGCGGCGCCATGGTCCGGTTCCTGTCGGGCAAGCGGCTGCCCCTGGTGGAGGCCATGGAGAAGGCGTTCCGCCGGGACCGGGCCCGGCTCGCCGAAGGCGGGCCGACATGACCCGCGAAGAGCGTCTCCGGCTTCGGGAGTTCGCCGTCCGCATCCGACAGGAAACTGTCCTGTCGATTCGAGCCCGGGGTTTCGGCCATGCCGGCGGCGCCCTGTCCGTGGCGGACCTGCTGGCCGTCCTGTACGGCTCCCTGCTGCGGGTGGATCCCGCCCGGCTCGACTGGCCGGAACGGGACAAGGTCGTCTGCTCGAAGGGTCATGCGGGCCCGGCCCTCTATGCCGCCCTGGCCCTTCGGGGCTACTTCCCGCTGGACTGGCTTGCGACCCTGAACCAGCCGGGAACGCGGCTGCCCAGCCACTGCGACCACCGCCTGACCCCCGGCATCGACATGACCACGGGGTCCCTGGGCCAGGGCGTCTCCACGGCGGTCGGGCTGGCCCTGGGGGACCGGCTGAAGGGACGGGACAACCGGGTGTACCTCGTGGTCGGGGACGGGGAGCTGAACGAGGGGCAGGTCTGGGAGGCGGCCATGTTCGCCGCCCACCACCGGCTGGACAACCTCGTGGCCTTCGTCGACCACAACGGCAAGCAGCTTGACGGGCCCACCCGGGACATCCTGGATCTCCCGGACATCCCCGGCCGCTTCGCCGCCTTCGGGTGGCAGGCCCAGTCGGTGGACGGGCAGGATGTGGAAGCCATCGACCGGGCGGTTCGGACAGCCTGGGCGACAGAAGGGCGGCCCCACATGATCGTCCTGGAAACCACCAAGGGCGCCGGGGTGACGGAAATCGCCTCCATGGCCATGAACCACCACATCGTCATGACCGAGGCCCTGGCGGAGGCGGCCCTGGCGGAGCTGGCCGCCGAACTGGACCGGCTGCGGCGGGAGGAGGCGTGACATGACGGTGCGCATCGGGTATACCGGCCGGACCGACGGGGTCGCGCTCCGGGACGTCTTTGCCCGGGTCCTGGCCCGGATCGGGGAGGACCCGGATTTCGTCTACCTGGACGCCGACCTCATGAGCTCCGTGGGCACCCGGGACTGGGCCCTGGCCCATCCGGACAAAGCGTTCAACATGGGCGTTGCCGAAGCCGACATGATGGGCGTCGCCGCCGGCCTCGCCGCCGCCGGCTTCCGCCCGCTGGTCCAGACGTTCGGCCCCTTCGCCTCCCGCCGCTGCTTCGACCAGGTCTTCCTGTCGGTAGCCTACAGCGGTCGGGACCTGACCGTCATCGGAACCGACCCGGGGGTCACGGCGGCCTTCAATGGCGGGACCCACATGCCCTTCGAGGACATGGCCCTCTACCGGGCCATTCCCGGGGCGACGGTCCTCGACATGGCCGATGCGGTCCAGCTGGAGGCGGTCCTGCCCCTGGCCTACCGGCAGGCCGGACTCAAATACATCCGGTTCGGCCGGAAGCCTGTCCTCCCGGTATATGCGTCCGGGTCGACATTTGACATCGGCCGGGCGCCATGCCTGCGGGAGGGCCGGGACGCCACCATCGTGGCGTCGGGCCTCCTGGTGGCCGAATCCCTGGCAGCCGCCGACCGGCTGGCCGCCGAGGGCCTGTCCGTGACGGTCCTCGACGCCTTCTGCATCAAGCCCCTGGACGGGGAGGCGATCCTGGCATGGGCGGGACGAACCGGCGCCCTGGTCACGGCGGAGAACCACAATGTCATCGGGGGGCTGGGCAGCGCCGTGGCGGAGCTGCTGGCCGAGCACGGTCCCTGCCCGCTGGAGCGGGTGGGCGTCCGGGAGGCGTTCGGCGAAGTGGGGCCCCAGGACTACCTGCAGCGGCGGTTCGGACTGACGGCCGATGACGTGGCCGATGCGGTCCGGCGGGTGGTGCTCCGGAAGGCCGGAGCCGCTGCCGGTCAGTAGAGGAGGGCGATCCCGTGGCTTCGGCAGAACTCGACCATGGCGTCGTCGGGCTTCCGGTCGGTCACCAGCGCCGACAGGCGATCCAGGGGGCAGAAGCAGATGGCCGCGGTCTTGCCGAATTTCGAGTGGTCCGCCATCAGGATGACCTCCCGGGACCGCTCGATGGCGGTCCGCTTGACCTCCGCCTCGTAAGGCGAGTAGTTGGTCGCGCCGGTCTCGAGGCCGACGCCGGTGGCGCTCATGAACGCTTTCCGGATCCGCAGGTCCCGCAGCCCCGCAATGGCCCCGGGGCCGGAGCAGGACAGGGTCCGGCGGCTGAACTGGCCGCCGATGGCGATCAGGGTCAGGTCCGGCACCTGCAGGATCCGGTTCTGGACGATGAGGCTGTTGCTGACGACCGTAATCCGCTCCAGGCCGGCGAGATGGGGGATCAGTTCCACGGCGGTGGTGCCGGAATCGACATACAGGGTATCTCCCGACTCCACCAGCCGGGCCGCCAGCCGCCCGATGGCCTGCTTCTCCGCGACAGCCGACTGGCTGCGGTCCGTATAGGGCAGGGTCGGGTCCTGCTGGTTCAGCACCACGCCGCCATAGACCTTGGCCAGGCGGCCGGACTCGACGAGTTCCCGGATATCCCGGCGGATGGTGTTCATGGACACGCCGAACTGCCCGCAGAGCTCGGGCAGCGTGGCCGACCTGCGCCGAATGAGATACTGCTCCAGCTGGTGCAGCCGATCGGTCCGCATGGAGCCATCCTCCCAACAACTATCCAGAATATGGCAATAAGACACCCATATGATACCATGCCGTGAGGCAGGTTCCCAGAGACGGGCCCGACCCGTCCGGGACAGGAAGGAGAGGCCCATGTCGACACTGCAGGTCGGAATCATCGGAGCCGGACGGATCGGACGGCTCCACGCCGCATCCCTCATGACAAGGGTTCCCGGCGCCACGGTCCGGACCCTGGCGGACCCGGTCCTGGAGGGAGTCCGGGAGTTCGCCGACGGGCTCGGCATACCCCGGGTCACCCCGGACCCGGCGGAGATCCTGGGGGACCCGGCCATCGACGCGGTCCTCATCTGCTCGCCCACCCCGACCCACGCCGACCTGTCCATGGCCGCCGCCCGGGCGGGGAAGCACATTTTCTGCGAGAAACCGGTGGACCTGTCGATCCCGAAGATCCTGGAGACCATCCGGGTCGTCCGGGACAGCGGGGTCCGGATGCAGGTGGGCTTCAACCGCCGCTTCGACCACAATTTTGCCCGGCTGCGGGACCTGGTCCGCCAGGGGGACCTGGGGGACATCCACATGGTCCGGATCACCTCCCGGGATCCGGGACCGCCTCCGCTTCCGTACATCCGCCAGTCCGGGGGCCTCTTCCTCGACATGACGATCCATGACTTCGACATGGCGGGCTTCCTGGCCGGAAGCCGGGTCGAGGAGGTCTCGGCCTTTGCCGCCGTCCTGGTGGATCCGGCCATCGGGGAGGCCGGCGACGTGGACACCGCCGTTATCGCCCTCCGGTTTGCGAACGGCGCCCTGGGCGTCATCGAGAACAGCCGCAGGGCGGCGTACGGATACGACCAGCGGGCCGAGGTCCTGGGTTCCAGGGGCGCGGCCGCCTCGGGCAACGACACGCCCTCCACGGTCCGGGTCAGCACCGCCGACGGGGTCCTCTCCGACAAGCCGTTGTACTTCTTCCTGGAGCGGTACATGGAGTCCTTCGTCGAGGAGATGCGGCAGTTTGTCGCGGCCGTCCGGAACGGCACCGAGCCGCCGGTCACGGTGGAGGATGCCCTGGAACCCGTGCGCATTGCCGAGGCGGCCCGCCTGTCCAGGATGGAACGGCGGGTGGTCCGGATGGAGGAAATACCCGGCCAGGCTCCCGGCTAGCCGTGGATCCTGTGCCGTCGGTAGGCAGACGGGCTGTACCCGATCCGCTTCCGGAATGTCCGGGCGAAGTGGCTGGGGTCGGAGAAGCCCAGGGAACCGGCGATGTCGGAGAGGCTGTCCCCGGTCCAGGCCAGCAGGGTCTTGGCCCGCTGGATCTTCTGGTCCAGGACGAAGTCGGCCGGCGTCCGGCCCGTTGTCTGCCGGAACACCCGGCAGAAGTGCCATCGGCTGAGGTTGAACAATTCGGCCAGGTCGTCCAGGCGGATCGGTTCCGACCAGCGGGATTCCAGGTACTGGACAACCCGGTTGGCCATCATGTCCCGGGGATCCAGGAAACGCGCCGGATCCGACCGGACCAGGAGGCGGGCCGCCTGCTCCAGCAGGCCCCGGATGTGGGCGGAGGCCTCGATCTCCCCTTCGATGTCATGGCGGGCGTACAGGTCGCCGCAGGCCCGGATGGCATCGGGCACGCCCTCGAGGGGCAGGATTCGAGGCAGGGGTCCGAAGGACTCCATGAACCGCAGCAGGGTCTCCGCGGGCTTCCCGCCGAAATGGATCCAGTAGAAGGTACAGCCGGCGACGGGATCGGAGTAATAGCAGTGGCGCTCGGTCAGGCGCAGGACCACCGTCTCGCCTGCCCCGGTCCGGTGGCGCCCGTTCTGTTCCACGATCATGGCCCCCGACACGACATGCATCATGAGCCCGTTGATGAACTCCCCCCGGTCGATGCGAAAGCCGGGGGCGTCGATCCATCCCAGGCCGTCCGAGTAGCAGAAGTACTCCCGGGCCGGGGCGGAAGGGGTTCGGAAGAGGGAGAACTCGTCCATGCCGGGCCTCCACTGCGGATCGCCATCCGCTTGCAGCAAGATTATACCGGAAACGCGCACGGAATGGATGGAAATCCTGCATCCGCGACAATATGATGATGCTAGCGACGAATGCGCAGGGGACCGGGACGGACCGGGTCGGAACGGTACGGCCTTGCGGCACGGCACGGGAGGATGGCACATGGGCGCACGGGATGCAAGCGTACTCCGGGACCTGTCGGTCCGGTACCTGGCCATCGCGGGGGAGAGCCGGAACCAGGCGGCCCGGGATTTGCACCGGGCGGTGAACGACCTGGCCATGGTCCGGCCGGTGGTCCTGGTCGACGAAGTTCCCTGGCACGAATTCAATGGGGACGGCCAGCTGACCCTGCAGTGCGAGGATCCCTTCCTGCGGGAGATCGAGGGGTGGCTGCGCCGCTCCCTCCTGCAATATCGCCATTTTCGGGCGGACAGGGTGGCCCCGCCCTGGGTTCCGGTCCACAAGGTCATCCACGCCACGGACATCGGGATCCGGGTCGAGGAGACGACCCTGGCCACGGATCCGGAGAACTACATCGTGTCCCACGAGTACCGGGACCAGCTGGCGGATCCTGCCGACCTGGCCCGGCTCCACCCCCAGGCCATCCGGTATGACGAGGCCGAGACCCTGCGCCGGTACAACCGGGTGGGGGCGATCCTGGGCGACATCCTGCCGGTCCGGATCACGGGCCTGTCTTACGCCCATTTCGCACCCTGGGACGAAATCGCTTCCTACCGGGGCGTCACCGCCCTGCTGACCGACCTGGTCGACCGTCCGGAATACATGCACGCCCTGGTGGACCGCCTGACCGACATCCGCCTGGACGGCCTGCTCCAGTGCGAGGCCCAAAACCTGTTCGATCCCGATCCCCTGTCCCTCCATTGTACGCCGGCCACGGTCAGCGACCTGCCCCCCAGGGACCATCCCCGCCTGGCCGACGTCTGGGGGCGGGGGACCGCCCAGATCTTCAATTCGGTGTCGCCGGAGATGCACGCGGAGTTCGACATCGCCTACATGAACCGGGTCCTGCCCCGGTGCGGGCTGAGCTATTACGGGTGCTGCGAGCCCCTGGACCGGAAGATCCACATTGTGGAGAAGATCCCGAACCTGCGGAAAGTATCCGTGACGCCCTGGGCCGATGTGCGGGTGGCGGCGGAAGCCATCGCCGGGCGGTTCGTGGTCTCGGCCAAGCCGAATCCCGCCGCCGTGGCCACCGGCGTCCTCGACCGGGATGCCCTCCGGAAGGAGATCCTGGGCATCCTGGATGCCTGCAGCCGGTTCGGCTGCGCCTGCGACATCGTCCTGAAGGATATCAGCACCTGCGGCGGCCGCCCCGGCGTCCTGTCGGAATGGGTGGATCTCGTCATGGACCTGGTAACCCACTACTAGCCGCCGCACCGACCGGCCGGCCGCCCGTTGCGTTCCGGCCAGGTTACGCTCGCCCCGGATTTACCACTCGATGCCCCGCCGCGCTGCCTGCCCCTCCCGGTAGGGATGCTTCCGGCAGCGGATTTCGGATACGTAATCGGCACGGTCGAGGATGGCGGCCGGCGGATGCCGCCCGGTCAGCACGACCTCCAGGCCCTTCGGCCGGGCATCCAGGAAGGCAGCCACCTCCTCCGCCGGGAGGAGCCCCTGGTGCATGGCGCCGTTGGCCTCGTCCAGGACCAGGAGATCGAACCCGCCGCCGGACACCCGGCGAACCGCCTCCCGAAACCGCAGCCGATGCCGTTCGGCCAACCCATCGGAAGGCGCCTGGTCCTCGAGACCCGGAAACCCCGCTACCTGGGGGCCGTCCAGGACTGTCACCCCCGGCAGGTGCGCAAGCCCCCGCAGTTCGCCGCTGGTGCCGTCTTTCATGATTTGGAGAAAGAGCACCCGGAGCCCCTGGCCCGCCGCCCGGACGCACAGCCCCACCGCCGCGGTGGTTTTACCCTTTCCGTTGCCGCAGTAGACCTGGACGCATCCCCTGTCCATCCGGTTCAGGTCCTGTACCAGTCGTCCCGGGTCAGCGGAAGGCCGCTTCGCCCCTGGCCGTCGGGCTTCGAGAGGAGCACCTGGTACACCGACCGGGACCCCTTGTCGAAGGCGTGGGCCGAGGCGGCCATATAGAGCCGCCAGACCCGGTAGGTCAGTTCGTCCACAAAGGACAGGGCCTCGTCGTGGCGGGCCTCCAGGCGCCGGACCCACTGGCGAAGGGTCAGCTTGTAATGCTCCCGGAGGCTTTCCACGTCCCGGACCTCGAACCCGGCCTGCTCGGCGACGGAGATCAACTCTCCGATGGGGACAAGCTCTCCGTCAGGGAAGACATAGGCGCTGGAGAAATCGGCCTTGGGCGGGGGCGCCTCGTTGACGGGGCAGGCGATGCCGTGGTTCAGGAAGACACCCCCCGGGCGGAGCAGGCGGTACGCCTTCCGGAAATAGAGGGGCAGGTTCTCCCGACCCACATGCTCGACCATGCCGACGCTGGCCAGGGCGTCGTAGGGAACCCCGTCCTCGGGAATCCGCCGGTAGTCCTGGATCCGGATCCGCGCGCCATCTCCCAGGCCCTCGGCCCGGATCCGCGCCTGTCCCAGGATCGCCTGGGGCTCGCCCAGGGTCACGCCGGTGGCGTCGGCGCCGCGGCGGGCCGCCGCCAGGACCAGGGCCCCCCAGCCGCACCCGATGTCCAGTAGCCGCTGGCCCGGCGCCAGCCGGAGCTTTCGGCACAGCAGGTCCAGCTTGCGCGCCTGGGCTGCGTCCAGGTCGTCGTCCGGCGACTGGAAATAGGCACAGGAGTAGTTCATGGACGCCCCCAGGAACAGGGCATAGAAGTCGTTGGAGACGTCGTAATGATAGGAGATGGCCTTCCGGTCCCGTTCCTCGGAATGCTTCCGGCCCTGGAGCCGGGCGGGACCCCGGCCGGTCCGGGGCAGGCGGCAGAGCCCCGGAAGCCGCAGCAGCAGGTCCGCCACCGGCAGCTTCGTCCGCCAGGAATCGGTGGAACGGGACAGGCGGTCGGCCAGGCCGAACACCGCCTCGATGTCCCCCTCGATGTCGAAGTCGTCGTACAGATAGGCCTCGGCCAGGGAGCGCTCGTCACCGCCCACGAACATGGACCGCAGGGCGCCGGCATGGTTCAGTACCAGGGTTGCCCGGCGGGGCGCTTCGTCCGGCCAGGGCCGGCCGTCCCAGAGGCGGACGCCCACGTCCCGGGCTCCCTCGGACCCGATCAGCCGCTCCAGGATCTCCAGGGACAGGGTCATGTCCCGTTCGGTGCCAGCCACCGATTTCATCGCCATGCCGATCCCTCCGTCCGTCCGGACCGCGGCATGCCTCGCCAGGAGCGGTCCATGACCCCATTATACCCCGGGGAGGACGGTCAGGAACCCGCTCCTCCCGCCAGCCGGCCAAACTCCGAATTCCGCCCGAAGGACGACGCCCGGGCCAGGAACAGGAAATCCGTCGGCTCAAAGTCGGGCAGGCCATCCAGGTACCGGTCGACCGGCACGTTCAGGTGCCTGGGGTCCAGGACCAGCAGCCGGTCGAAATGCCGGACGAGGAAGGGAACGACCGAATTGGCGTAGGAATCCCGGATCAGCAGCAGGGTCCGGCCGGTGCCGGCGCCGGTGCGGATGTCGACGGATGCCTGGTTCCCGCCGAGGAAGTAGGCGTACTGGTCCTTCTTTCCGAGAAACTCCGGATGATACAGGGACCCCGGGCCCCAGGGCCCGTCCTGGACCCGGATCTCCAGGCCGTCCTGCCAGGGGGCCGTCCAGGCGTCGATCCGGTCGGGCGGAAGGGACAGGACATGGGCCGACGACCAGGTGGTCCCGAAGAAGCGGTCGCTGACCGGCCGGATTTCAAAATCGTCCCGTTCGGACGGCTGGATCCCGGCGGCCCGGGCCCAGGCCCGGTAGGCCTCGAAGGCACCGGCGGTGGTCCAGTGGTGGTCGGTCCGGTAGTACAGGGAGGGGGCGTCCGGGCCCGCCGCCGCTGTCCGCAGGGCCGACAGCAGGTCGACGACGGAACAGCTGCCGGGACCGACCGCGCCTGGCGTTTCGCAGCCGAGAAGGCTGCGGACCGACTCCGCCACAAATTCGGGAGACGGAACCGGCGCGTGGGGCGGCAGCAGGTCCGGCCGGACCTCCGGCGCGGTGGGGACCAGGAGGATCGAGGCGGAAAGGCCGGGATGGCGCGTCATCAGCGTCGCCAGGAGCTGCCGCAGGGCCTCGGAGTTCCGGGCCAGCCGATCGGGGTCGGACTCCGGATCCATGACGAGGAGAAACCCGTCGCGCCCGAAATAGATCCGGCCGTTGTCCCGGCGGCCCGCCGCCCGTTCCGCCAGGGTCTTCAGGGCGATCCAGCGGTCCCGGAAGGGAAACTGGTCCTGGATGTACTGGTCGAACTCGCGGCCGAAGGTGCCCGATACCAGCCGCTCCAGGCTGAAGGCCGGGAACTCCTGGAGATACCGGTTCTCGTGCTCGGAGAACGACCGGTCGGCCTGGAGGACGTTCAGGACGGCCAGCAGCGACAGGACCAGGGCGACGAAGACGGCGGCGGCGTGGCGGAACATGGCGGATCTCCTTGTCCGGTGGGCTCAGAACCGGAAATAGAGGAACGGATTGTAGGACGCGTCCACCAGGAAGGCGGTGGCCAGCAGGAACAGCAGCACCAGGCCGACGGCCTCGGCCAGGACCGGCAGGAACCCGGGGGCCATCCCGCCCGTCTTCAGGCCGGCAACCGGAACGGGATGCAGGGACGGGGCCCCGTCGGACGGCAGCCGGGAAGCCGCCAGGCGCCGAAGCCATCGGGCCGGCGTGCCGGAGGCCCCCAGGGCGGCCAGGGCCAGCAGGACCCCGAAGGACCCCAGGAGATAGCGTGTCCGGTCGTCCCAGAGCCCGGCCCGGCCGAATCCGCCGCCGCCGAATCCCGCCATGGAGGCCAGGTACCCGGCGATTCCGCGAACCGCGGTGAACTCGAACGGCACCCATCCGACCAGGACGACCAGGAAGGCATACGCCCGGCCCAGGAAGGGGGGCCAGCGGGATATGGCCTCCCGGAACAGGAACTTCTCGATGACCAGGAAAAGGGCATAATAGAGGCCCCAGAACAGGAAATTCCAGCTGGCGCCGTGCCACAGCCCGGTCAGCATCCAGACCACCAGCAGGTTGCGCAGGTGGCGGACCGGGCCCGCCCGGCTGCCGCCCAGGGGGATGTAGACATATTCGCGGAACCAGGTTCCCAGGGTGATATGCCAGCGTCGCCAGAAATCGGTAATGCTGGTGGCGGAATACGGATACCGGAAATTCTCCGGGAACCGGAAGCCGAACAGGTTCCCCAGCCCGATGGCCATGTCCGAATACCCGGAGAAATCAAAGTAGATCTGGAAGGCGAAGGCCAGGATGCCGAACCAGGCCAGGAGGACAGGCAGCCCCCCCGGGTCCAGGGCCTTGACCTGGTCCCAGGCGTAGCCGATGGAGTTGGCCACGAGCACCTTCTTCGACAGGCCGATGACCAGGCGCCGGACACCGGCCGCTGCCAGTTCCATGGACTCCCGGCGATGGTCCAGGTCCTCGGCAATCTCGTGGTACCGGACGATGGGGCCGGCGATCAGCTGGGGAAACAGGGCCACGTAGGCCCCGAAGGACAGGAAGTTCCCTTGCACCCGGGCATCGCCCCGGTAGACGTCCAGGGTGTAGGACATGGTCTGGAATGTATAAAACGAGATCCCGATGGGCAGGGCGAGTCCCGGCGCGGGAATCGGCAGGCCGATGAGGTCTCCGAGGCTGTGGGCCAGGAAATCCGCGTACTTGAAGGTCACGAGAAGCCCCAGGTTTCCGACGACCGACACGGCGACGAACAGGCGGGCCGCCCGATCCCGGCCCAGGGCCCTGGATCGGCCCACCAGCAGGCCGCAGCAAAAGTCGAGGAGGGTGGAGACGACCATGATCAGGATATAGACAGGCTCCCCCCAGGCGTAGAACACGAGGCTCGCGAGGAACAGCAGCGGATTCCGGAACCGCCGGGGCGCAAGGTAATACAGGCCCACTGTCAACGGCAGGAACACATACAGGAACAGGAGGCTGCTGAAAACCAAGGGTCATGCCCTCCGTCGGCCCGGAACCCTCGAGGCGGGTCGGCTGTTCCCTGCGGCTGCGGGGATCAGGCGAAGAACCCGTCGACCGCGTCGACCGCCTTCATCACCTGTTCCCGGGCATATTCGAGCTGGGCTTCCTCGTCGGCTTCCATATCGGGATTGAACGCCCCGAGCATCAGGAAAAACACGTAGTCGCCATGGCGGACGACCTGGCTGGCCTTGACCTTGGGCATGTTCATCGGATACTGGAAGGACTCCTCGATGAGGTAGGTCCGGTGGGCCAGCAGCGCCGTCTCCAGCGCCTCTCCCTGGCCGGCCGTCGCCTTGACGGCCACGAAGGTGTCGACGCTCATGCTGAGCATCGGGATCTCGGCGATGAATGCCTCGACCTTGTCTCCCGGCAGCTTGAAGTACTCGATGAACATCTCCCTCTCCATCGGCATGTCGGCGAAGTAGTCTTCGCCATAGGCCGCCTTCACGGCGTCATGCAACTCGGCGAGGTCGATTTCCCTGGGTGGTTGGGCAGGCGAGCACCCCGGAACCAGCAGGGACAGGAGCAGCAGGAAGGCGACAAGAAGCGTGGGTGTGCGAAGCATGGGCGCATTCTCCTTCGGATTGCCATTGGGATCGCCGGCAGCATCCGCCACCGGCGTCATTGGATATACGAGCGGAGAAGAAGAAAAGTTCCCGCCTCCGCATTTCACAAATTCACTACATCTTGTATCCGGAAAAGGTGTATGATACAACATATGGACACACCCCCCATTCTTACATCCGATATTCCATCATCCAGGAGGGTTCCCATGACATCGAAGACCCAGGCCCCGCGCCCGCTGCCGACCCGCCGCTTTGCCAAGGCCCTGGAGGGGCGACCGGACCTTTCGGTCTACGACCTGTTCGAATGGACCCGGCGGGATGTCCGGATCCAGGACCACCGGACCGGCCGGATGCTGACGGACATGCGGGACCTGGAGTTTCCG
>JAKPNJ010000028.1 GCA_029548445.1 Bacillota bacterium
GTGCGGCTCCTGGACAAGGCCGAAACCATTTCGGAGATCCTGGAGGTCGAGAAACGGCTGGGTGAGGTCCGGGAGACCATCGAGCGCTTCCAGGGACAGATCCGGGTCTGGGACAGCCTGGTGGGCCTTTCCAGCTATACAATTTACTTGAGCCGGAAAATGACGCTGTCGGAAGGCCGCGGCGGCCCCGAGCTGATCCGGTTCGGCGAGTGGCTGGACGCCGTCGGGCGCGGCTTCCGGAATTCCGCCGTCGTGCTCCTTAACGCGGGCGGATATGTCCTGATCCTCCTGGCCAACCTGGCAATTCCCCTGGCCCTGGCCGCCATCGTGGTCCTGGCCATCGTCTGGACCAGCCGCCGGAACAGGCGCCGCCGGGAGCGGCAAGCGGGTTCCCCGCCCCGGGAGCCGCCCGTGCCTCCTGTACCGCCCGTGCCTCCCGCACCGCCCGCGCCGACCGCCTGACCCGTATCGTCGGGTACACGCCCGCCATTCCCGATCGGTTATTGTGGATTCAGCAGTCGTCCACAGCAAGGTTCATGCCGATGCACCCAATTCCGCGGGCGACGATCCGAACCGGAGGTGACGTCCATGTCTCCTGAAAAATCTTCCTCCACGAACCGCGTCCTCCTGCCCATCCTCCTCTGGCTGACCTTCCTCGGTACCCTGGTCGCCAACGCCCTGGCCTCGCTGCTCCCCATCAACGGAATCACAACGGGCGAATTGTCCGACAGCTACCCCAACCTCTTTGTTCCCGTGGGCCTGACCTTCGCGATCTGGGGCCTGATCTACAGCCTCCTCCTGGCCTATACGATTGTCGCCACAGTCCGGGCCGTCCGGTCCGGCGCCGCCCTCCCGGCAAACCAGTCCCGAATGGCCTGGCTGTTCGTCGCCACGGGGGTCGTCAATACGGCCTGGATCCTTCTCTGGCACTATGAGATGCCCTTCTTCTCCCTGATCGCCATGCTGGCCCTCCTGGTGCTGCTCCTGGGCATCTACCGGTCCTTCCCGGCGGAAGGGTCCTTCGTGAACGAGCTCTTCGTCCGCACGCCCTTCCGGGTCTACCTGGGCTGGATTACGGTGGCCACCATCGCCAACGGGACCGCCGTGCTGGTGGACGCGGGATGGAACGGGTTCGGGCTCTCCGAACCCTTCTGGACCCTCCTGGTCCTCGTGGTGGCGGTGGTCATGGCCGGCCTCTTCCTCCTGCTCCATCGGGACGTCCCCTACAGCCTGGTGGTCGCCTGGGCCCTCTTCGGGATCTACCTGAAGCACAATGGCAACGGCTTCTTCGCCGGCGAGTATCCCGCGATCCTGTGGACCGCCGCCATCGGGGCGATCCTGGTGCTCCTGGGCGCCCTGGCTGCCCTGCCCGCCTGGCTCCGCCGGTTCCGCAAGACATCCTGACCTTCCGGCTGCCTCCTCCGTTCCGCAAGGGCGTCTCCGACGGAGATGCCCTTTTTCATGCGCCGCGGGGTCCCCGCGGCCGTCCTGTGCGCTCCGGAAATGTCTGCGACAATTCGTCGCCTGCCGTGACATCGCGATGAAAGCCAAAATGACGAAAACGAAGATATACAAGCAAATAATATGAATATGAAATAAATAATATTGAAAAAGCACTTGACAATGTGAAAAAGCGAGAATAGTATGAGGGTGTCGAAACCGAGCGCGAGATCCGTGGTGGATCGAGCCCATAAACGAGAGAGGGAAAGGAAGGCGAAGCCGATGGAACGGAAACTCCCGACCCGTTGCCCGGCCTGTGGCGGAACGCTGGTGGTGGAATCCCTCCGCTGCCCGTCCTGTCGGACCGGCGTGGCCGGGGAATACCCGATGTCCCGGTTCATGGCCCTGTCCCCGGAGCAGATGGGCTTCTGCGAGCTCTTCCTGCGGTGCCGGGGCAACCTGAAGGATGTCGGGGCGGCCCTGGACATTTCGTATCCGACCGCCCGCAACCGCCTGGACGACCTGCTCCGGGCCCTGGGCTTCGAGGCCGAGTCCCGGCGGGGAGACCGGCTGGAGATCCTGGAACAGCTGAACCGCGGGGAGATTACGCCGGCAGAGGCGCTGAAGCGTCTCGGAGGAAAGGAAGGGGAACCGACATGAAAGAGGAAGTGCGCAAGGTGCTGCAGCTGCTGCAGGACGGCAAGGTGGACGCGGCCCAGGCCGCCGAGCTCCTCGATGCCATGGGGGCCCTGGACGAAGACGCGGAGGATACGGGGAAAAGTGTCGCCGCCAGGAAGGCCCGGGCGAAGAAGCGGATTCTCCGGATTCATGTGGAGTCCGAGGACGGCGATGACGTCAACGTCCGGATCCCCATGAGCCTCGCCTCGGCGGGACTCGGGATCGCCCGTTCCTATGGCGGGGAGGGCGCGGAAGCCCTGAAGAACCTGGACATGGACCAGGTCATGGAAGCGGTGGAGGAAATGATCGAGAACGGCGAGTCGGGCGAAATCGTCAATGTTTCGTCCGCCGACGGCGACACGGTCCGGATCTGGCTGGAGTAGCGGCCATGGCGCGGAAACAGGCGACGGTGCCGGCGCCGGCCAAACGGTCCCTGGGCACCGAGTTCATCGGGATCCTGGACCAGGTCGGGTCCGGCCGGGTATCCCCCCGCAGGGCTGCGGCCCACATGAGGCGCCTCTGGCTGCGGAAGGCCAGGAAGGAGAAGAGGATGGAAGCAGCAAGGACAAGCGGGATTCACTGGGGAACCCGCTCCCTGCAGGTCTCGGTCCGCCAGGCGAACGGCAAGGGCTTTCGGATCTGGATCCCGAAGTGTCTTGCGGTCTTCGGCCTGTGGGTCGCGGCGATGACGGCCCGGTCCCGGGCCCGCCGGAGCGTCGGTAACGTGGCCGCAGCCGGCCTGGGAAAAGCCGGAAAAGGCGACCGGGAGGGCGACGACGGCTCAGGCGAATGGCATCAGCATTCGGAGTATCGAAGCCAGGAGCGAGCCCTCGAGCAGTGCCGCGAGTGCCAGTACCGTGAATGCGGCGTCTTCCTGAACGCCCTGCGCTAGCAGCCGGATCCCCTGGGCATCCATGAGGGCGCCCGCCAGGACGCCGGGGAGCAGCAGGACCAGGGCTGGTGTACCGGTGGCGACGGCCGACGGCAGCATCAGGACCGCGAAGAGGGCCAGGACGGAGAAGGAAGGCCCGAAGGCGGGGATGAGGGACCGGATCGGGACCCGGAGACGCAGCAGGAACCGGACCAGCAGGGAGATCAGGACCGGCCAGAGGGCCACGAGAAAGGCGGCCAGGAGCAGGGCGAAGGCGAAACCGGACAGCCATCCCTGCTGCCGGAGAGAAGGAAAGAGGAACGGTCCGGCAATCCCAAGGACCAGCGACAGGATCGTCCCGGCCACCAGCGTGGTCCGGGGCGATCGTTTCAATTGTGCGGAACGGGCGGATGCCAGGGGCTCCCGGATCATCCGGGCGAGGGTCATGAGCCACGGACCCGGGTTGACGGGCGTACGGCGGGGACGCGGGGGACGGGACGGACGCTGCCAGCGCTGCGATTGCCGCGATTGCCGCGATTGCTGCGGCTGTTGCGCCTGGCGGGCTTGCCGCGATTGCTGCGACTGTTGCGAACGGGTCTGGTTCGGCGGTGGCGCTTCGCCGGTTGGGCCGGCCGTCGGGCCGCCGGCAGAGCCGCCAGTTGGGCCGGCCGCCGGGCCGCCGGCTTGCCCGCCGGAGCCCGTCCGGCCGCGGCAGGGGCAGGATTCCCCGGCCGGAACTTCCCGGCCGCAATAGATGCAGGTTCTGGCCATGAGGCACCTCCTCCGACTGACTGACTCCGTCAGCATAACACCGGCCCGGCCGGCGGACAACCGGGCGGCTGCGAGACGCGCAGAGGGTCTTTCGCAGCCCATGCGATTTGGACGTACATTGTGGACGTAACATGGGTTACGTGCATTGTGTACGCGAAAACCACAGGGAATGCAAAAGGGCATAGGGCCGGTCCCGGTTCAGCAGGTCCTGCCGCTCCTTTCCTCTTCGGTCCGGCAATCGGATGAGGCAATGCGCCGGCAGGCCGCGAGACGCGCAGAGGCTCCCGGGTATGGTATCGTATCCGGGAGGTGATGCACATGAACGCGACCCATCCTGGTGCCGGCCCGTCCCGGCCCTCCATCGAGGAGCGGCTGGCAGCGGAGTACGAACGCCCCGCCGACTGCGTGGCCCGGACGGTGGCCCTGCTGCGGGAAGGCAATACCGTGCCCTTCCTGGCCCGTTACCGGAAGGAAGTCACCGGCGGCATGGACGACGAGCTGCTGCGCTCCCTGGCTGACCGGCTGCAGGCCCTGGAGGCCCTGGAAGCCCGGCGGCAGGAAGTGGACCGGCGTGTGGAGGAACTGGGAGTCCGGACCCCGGAGCTGGCTGCCGCCATTGCCGGCGCCACGACCCTGGCCGAGCTGGAGGACCTGTATCGGCCCTATCGGCCCAAGCGGAAAACCAGGGCGTCCATCGCCCTCGCCCGGGGATTGGGCCCCCTGGCCGACCAACTGGCTGCCTGGAGGGGCTCCCTGTCGGACCTGATGGCCCAGGCCGATGCCCTGGTCGACCCGGACAACGGGGTTCCCGACGGAACCGCCGCCCTGGATGGCGCCTGCGACATCCTGGCCGAGCGCCTGTCCGACGACCCGGCCCTTCGGGGCCGGCTGCGCCGCTGGCTGCAAACCAACGGACTGGTGACCGCCACCCTCGTCAAGGGTGTTACGGATGACCGGTACCTGCCCTACCACGACTTTCGGGAGCCCGTGGGGCGCATCGCCGGCCACCGGGTCCTGGCCATCCGGCGGGGTGAGAGGGAAGAAATCCTGCGGGTCGCCGTGGAAGCCCCGGAGGAAGCCGCCGTTTCCCTTGTCGAATCCGTCTTCGAGCGCTCGGCCGGACGCCTCTCCACCGCCTGGCCGCGTCTCTCCGAAACGGCCCGGGACGCCTGGAAACGGCTGATCCATCCCTCCCTCGAGACCGAGATCCGCAACGACCTGTTCGAGGCGGCCCAGGAACAGGCGATCCGGATTTTCGCCAAAAACCTGCGGCAACTGCTGCTCCAGCCGCCGGTCCGGGGGCGGGTGGTCCTCGGCTTCGACCCGGCATACCGGACGGGCTGCAAGCTGGCGGTGGTGGACGCCACCGGCCGGCTCCTGGAGACCGTCGTCATCTACCCGACCCCGCCCCAGAGCCGGACCCAGGAGGCCGCGGCGGTCCTGCAGCGCCTGGTCCGCACCCACGGCGTCACCCTGGTCGCCCTGGGCAACGGGACGGCCTCCCGGGAATCGGAAGCCTTCCTGCGGGGCATCCCGCTGGCCATTCCCGTAATCATGGTCAGCGAGGCCGGCGCCTCGGTCTACTCGGCGTCGCCTCTCGGCACCGAGGAGTTCCCGGAGCTGGATGCAACCCTTCGCAGCGCGGTCTCCATCGCCCGGCGGGTCCAGGATCCCCTGGCCGAGCTCGTGAAGATCGATCCCCGGTCCATCGGGGTCGGGCAGTACCAGCATGACATGGACCAGAAGCGGCTGGGCGACAGCCTGGACGGAGTGGTGGAGTCCTGTGTCAACCAGGTCGGCGTCGACCTGAACACGGCGTCCCCGTCCCTCCTGGCCCGGGTGGCGGGCCTGTCGCCGTCCGTCGCCCGGCGCATCGTCCATCGCCGGAACGAGCGGGGGCCTTTCCGATCGCGGAAGGAGCTCCTGGAAGTGGAGAAGCTGGGACCCGCGACATTCCGCCAGTGTGCCGGCTTCCTCCGGATTCCCGGGGCGCCGGACCCCCTGGATGCCACATCGGTCCACCCCGAGTCCTATCCGGTGGCCCGGGCCCTGATGCAGCGGCTGGGCCTGTCCGGCCCGGCGCGAACCGACGCCGCCACCCGGACCCCAGGCGCCGGCGGCCATTTTGCAGGCGCCATCGCAGCCCTGGATGCGGAGCGCCTGGCCGGGGAGCTGGGGTGCGGGGTCCCGACGCTGCAGGACATCCTGGATGCCCTGGCGCGTCCCGACCGGGACCCCCGGGACGACCTGCCCCAGCCTGAACTCCAGGACGCCGTCCGGGAGCTGTCGGACCTGAAGCCCGGGATGGTCCTGACCGGCGTGGTCCGCAATGTCTCGTCCTTCGGCGCCTTTGTGGACCTGGGCGTCCACCAGGACGGCCTCGTCCATGTGTCGGAGATGGCCGACCGGTACGTCCGCGACCCCCTGGAGGCGGTGTCCGTCGGGCAGCCCGTCCGGGTCCGGGTCCTGTCCGTGGACCCTGTCCGGAAGCGCATCTCCCTGACCATGAAAGGTGTGGCGCCCCCCACACTTTGATTGCCAAAGCATCTCCCGGCGTGCTATCGTGTGGATATGGCCCTTGGATCCGTATCCCGAAAGGAGCCGACTGCCGCCATGAAGGAGATCGGACGCCCCCCGTCCCGCTGGTTCTACCGATTCGTCTACCTGCTGACCCGTCCCCCGATCCAGCTGCTGCTCCGGGCCTCCATCCGCCGGGACCCGGCCATCCGCCATCTCCGGGGCCCCGTGATCGTGGTCGGCCAGCATCCCTCCTACTTCGACCCGTTCCTGGCCGCCTACGCCGTCCATCCCCTGGTCCCGAATTTCCTCGCGTCGAACTTCTTCTTCCGCCGTCGTCTCGTGGGGGCGATGCTCCACAAGCTCGGCGCCATCCCCAAAATTCAGTTCCGGGCCGATCCCCAGGCCCTCAAGGCCATGCTGCGGGTCCTTCGTCGCGGCGGCATCCTGGGCATTTTCCCTGAGGGGTCCCGCTCGGTGGACGGCCGGAATCTCCCCATCGGGAATTCCATCGCCAAGCTCGTGAAAAAAACCGGCGCCGCCGTAGTGGTCGTCCGCACGCAAGGCGCCCACATGTCCTGGCCCCGGTGGTCGGAAAACGGCATCCGCCGCGGCCGCGTCCGGGTGGAATCGTCGGTCCTGCTGACAGCGGAGGACGTGGCCGCCATGACCGACGCCGAGATCTTCCGGCGCATGGAAGCCGCCCTGGCCTACAACGAGTACGACGCCCAGCGGGAACACCCGGTCCGGTTCCGCAAGAAGGCGATGGCGGCCGGCCTGGAGACCATCCTCCACAAATGCCCGGCCTGCCGGGCCGACTGGGCCCTGCGCAGCGCCGGGGACCGGATCGCCTGCCGCTATTGCGGGAATGCCGCCCGGATGACGCCGGAAGGGTTTCTCGTGCCCGATGCCCCGGACAGTCAAGTCCTTCCCGACCCCGCGGCCTGGAACGCCTTCCAGCGGGAATCGATGGCCGAGGCGATCCGGCAGGCCGGCTTCTCCATGGAACAGCCCGTCCAGGTCCATATCTCGGACCTGGAGAATCCCTACCGCCCCGCCGGCCAGGGCCTGCTCCGGCTGACCCCCGACGGCGTCTCCTTCGAGGGCACGGTGGACGGCGCCCCCAGCAGCCTCCGCTTCCCCCTGCCGGGCATCCTGGGCATCAGCGCCGATTACGGCAGCAACTTCGAGCTGGTGACCGCC
>JAKPNJ010000303.1 GCA_029548445.1 Bacillota bacterium
ATCCCGTCCCGGCTGCTGCGGCAACATCCCGGATGCACAAAGTCAAGATCGGACAAGCGATCGGTCAAAGCAGTCATCCTGTTGCTTCGGTATGATTCATTCGGACGAACGATCCCCTTTGCTGTCTCCTTGCGGGTATACGACAGGGAGGTCCGAAATGTCCGGTATGCTCGGAAACCGATCGAAGCGTTTCGCCTGCCGGGCCGCGGGTGCCGCCGCGGCCGTGATCGCCCTGCTCCTGGGCGGGTGCGGCCTGCCGACCACGCCGTCCGTCCCGCCGGACCCGATGGAGCGGTATGATCCGCCCATCGAGCTGACATCGGTCAGGACGATCCCCCATCCGGCCATCGTATCGTATCCGGAAGGGGACGACGTCCACAACAATGTCTGGACACGGGCGATCCTCGATGAACTGGGCATCGGGATCAAGTACCTGTGGGCCGTGGATGCCTCCCAGTTCTCCGTCCGGCAGAAGGCCATGATCGCGTCCAAACAGCTGCCGGATTTCTTTTCGGTCACGAACGAACAATACCGCCAGTTGGCTGCGGACGGGCTGCTGGCGGACATGACCCAGGATTTCAGCCTGTACGCGATCCCGGAAGTCAAGGCCGTCTACCAGGAAGAGGGGGCGGCAATCCTGACCTATGCCGAGGTGGATGGCCGGCTGTATGGCATTCCCTGGATCGCCATGGCCCGGGAAGCCGCCCAGATGCTGTGGATCCGCACCGATTGGCTGGAGAAGACCGGCAAGGCCGTTCCGTCCGACATGGACGCGCTGGTCGACCTGGCCATCGCCTTCGCCACCGGGGATCCCGACGGCAACGGGATCGACGACACGCTGGGGCTTCCGGTCAACGGCAATTCCGATGACGGGCTTCTCTGGCATCGGGGCTTCTTCAACGGCTACGGAGCCTACCCGTTCGCCTGGATCGAGACGGCGGGCGGATATCTGTACGGATCCGTCCAGCCGGACATGCGGGTGGCCCTGGAACGCCTGGCCTCCCTGTATGCCCGGATGGACGGCACCATCGACCGGGAGTTTGTCAACAAGGACTACTTCTCCCTGTATGAATCCATCGACGCCGGGCGGTACGGCCTGGTATACGGCCCGTATTACATCGCGATCTCGCCGCTGCAGGGCGTCAGGACCCGGAATCCGGCGGCAGACTGGACGCCGGTGGCCATCCCTTCGGCCGGCGGGACCGATGCGAAGGTCCAGACCGACGTTGATGTCTCCGGATACTGGGTCGTCCGCAAGGACTGTGCCCATCCGGCCGCGGTGGTCAAGCTGCTGGACTTCTGGTACCGAAAATTCTACTTCAACAAAAGCCAGCAGGAATACGAGACCTTCATCAACGGGCCGGACTCCGTGGGGATATACAACAACTCGCCGATCATCTCCTATCGCAACTGGTTCAATGTGGAATCGTTCCTCCAGGTCCGGGACGTCCTGGACGGAAAGGGGAGGGAAGAGGACCTGGGACCGATTCCGTTGGACAGCCTGCGGAAGATCCAGGCGTTTGAAGCCGGGGACGAATCCGCCTGGTATGCCCCCAAATTCCATGAAGCCGTCCTGGATGTCCTCCTGCCGTATCGGGAGCAGGGACGGTTCATGCCGGACCAGTCCTATTTCGTCATCAGCGAGGCGTCCAACCGCAAGTTCAGCGCCTTGCAGACGAAGGAAAGGACGCTGTTCGCGAGAATCATCCAGGGAGACGCCACCATCGAGGAATTCGACGACTTTGTGGATGACTGGAACCGTCATGGCGGGGCGGACATCACCCGGGACGTCAACGAGTGGTTCCGGAACCAGGGGGCCGGATAGAACGTCCTGCACCTGTTGGGTCTTCGGGATCGGGCGCTGCTCCTACAGGTCCTCCGAACCCGGGGAGACCGGGGCGCTGCGATAGTCCATCGGGGACATGCCCATCCATTTCCGGAAGATTCGGGAGAAGTACTGCTGGTTCGTGTAGCCGGTCCGATCCGCGATGTCCGCGACATCCAGCCGGGTTTCCTTCAGCATCCGGCGGGCCTGGCGCAGCCGGACCAGGTGGATGTAGGCGACCAGGTTGACCCCCTGCTTCTTCTTGAACAGCCTGGACAGGTAGGAGGCGTTGACATACAGCTTGTCGGCGATGGTGTTCAGGGACAGGTCCGGCGACGCGTAATTGTGCTCGATCATCCGGAGGGTCTTGTCGACCAGGTTCCCGGATTCATAGTAGAGATCGCTGTTGAAGCTGTTGTCGATCAGGAGGCACAGCAGCTCGACCAGCTGGTCATGGTCATCCAGCGTGGACAGGACGTCGCCGGAGACGACATCCTCCGACAGCATCTCGCCGAATCCCATGCCGCCGCTCTGCAGCAGCCGGATCAGGATGGCGACGAACTCGATGAAGACGATCCGGAGGTTGGCCGGCCCGATGCGCCGGATGGATTCCTCGGAGAAGCAGGCCGTTGCCAGCTGGCGCAGGCTCCGGACGATGGAGGCCGTTCGGCCGGCGCCCTCCGGGATGCTTCCCGAGAGGTGATCGGCCTCGAGATGGATCCGGGACAGAAGCTGCTCCATCTCGTGCCGCTCACAGGCACTCGGGGATCGGCCCGGCGCGGCCGGCTGGCAGAAGATGCGGTCCTTTCGGCAGAACCGCTCCGCCAGCAGCCGGACACAATTCGGATACAGGAAGGGAAGATCCCTGATGCCGCCATGGGTGCAGGACGCGAGAAAGGGTGGAAGGCCGGCCGGGACCTTCTCCTGGTCCCGCACCAGGGCAGCCGGATCGGGTTCCGGGCCGTTCTCGCCCGTCCGCCAATGCAGGACGGCGATCCGGTTGACATATCGTGGATCCATGATCACGACCCGCCGGTCGGGATCCGGAAACAGGGCCTGGATCGATTTTTGCAGCAGACCCCGGGATTTTGACAGCCACCCGATATCCGCGCTTCGGGGACTCCGACAGACCTGGAACAGGAAGAAATGGAAGGAGGTGCCGGATTCCGCCAGGGAATCCGGAATCCGGATCGGATCCGGGGCCTCTTCGAATCCCCTGGAGACCAGGTTGCCCAGCAGCGTCACCATGTCCTGGTTCCGGATGAACCCGGCCTCGTCGGACAGGCTTGCCGCGTCCGTCTCCCGGGCCTTTGGCCGGACGCTCTGGCGGGCCCGGTCCAGCGTGCGATGGAGGTCTTCCCGCTTCACGGGTTTCAGCAGGTAATCGGTCACGCCCAGCGAGACCGCTTCCCGGGCGAATTCGAAGTCCGCGTGTCCGCTGACGACGATACACGGAAGGCCCGGCTCGATTTCCCTGGCCAGGCGGATCAGTTCCAGCCCGGACATGCCCGGCATGCACACATCCGTCACCAGGACTTCCGGCTGGTATCCCTCGCTCATGGATTCCAGGGCGGCCAGCGCGGAACCCCGCTCCTCGATTTCGACCGATCCGGAACCCCACTCCCGGATCATGGAGCCCAGCTTCAGGCGGATGGGCTCTTCGTCTTCCACGACCAGGACCCGGATCATGACCCCATCTCCCTGCCAAAGGGAATCCGCAGGACCACACCGGTTCCCCCGTCCGCCAGGTCCAGCAGCCGGATGCCGTAGGGCTTGCCGTACGTGAGCCGAAGCCGGGCGTGGATATTGAGCAGG
>JAKPNJ010000313.1 GCA_029548445.1 Bacillota bacterium
GGCGTGGCGGATGCCCTCGCAGCCGCCTTCGCGAAAGCCTACCGGCAGGATCTTTCGAATGGGGCGGCGGATCCCGGGCTGCTCCCCTGCGAAATCCGGCCGGAAGACGGATCCGGCCCTTCCGCTCCGACCGATGCGGCCGGCCTCGGGGAAGAGGACGGCGGGCGCTTCCGGGAGGATCTGGGCCGGCTGCTGGAGACGCATCGTTCCTTCGAGTGGCGGTACGGGCAAAGCCTCCCCGGCGATGCGGAAATATCCGGCCGGTTTCCCTTCGGAGGGTTTACGTTTCGCCTGGCCATCCGGGAGGGTCGGATCCGGAACGCCCAGGTGGACAGCGATGCCCTGGACGCAGACTTCGTGACCGGGATCGCCCGGTCCCTGGAAGGGGTCCGGTATCGGGCGCCGGACCTGGCAGACGCGCTGGACCGGGCCGGGGACGCTGCAGCGGCCGGGGAGGCGGCATGGGACGGTGACGGCGGGTGGTCCAGGAGAACCATGGCCGACGCCCTGTCAGGCTGGATGCGGGGCCACTCCCTCTGAATCGCCCCCCGCGGTGCCGGATGCGCCGCCAGGCGAAGCGCCGGATGCGCCGCCAGGCGTGCGGCCTTCCGCCGCGTCATCCGCGGCGGCCGCCAGGTCACGGCGGCTCCGGCGGTACCGGTCAATGCCCCACAGGGTGACGCTGCCCAGGACCACGGCCCCTCCCGCCAGGGCGCTGGCCCCCGGGGCTTCCCCGCGAAGGAGCAGGACCCACACGGGATTGAGCAGCGGCTCGATGATGGGAATCAGGATCAGCTCCAGGGCGGTCACGTGCCGGAGCGCATAGGCATAGAGCAGGTAGGAGAGCCCGACCTGGAACAGGCCCAGGGCCAGGAGCAGCAGGAGATCCCGGAGGGAGGGCGTCTCCCGGAAGAGGAACGGAATCGAGGCGACGAAACAGAGAAGGTTGCCCGCGACCAGGGCCGATTCCGGCGAAGCGTCCCGGAGGCTCCGCATGAGCACCGCCTGCAGGCCGAAACACACGCCGGCGAGAATCGCCAGCAGGTTGCCGGCCAGCTGGCCCCCGGCCAGGTCTCCCGACAGGGCGTCGGAAAAGAAGAGCGACAGGCCTGCGAAGATCAGGGCGATGACGAACAGGTCCCGCAGGAGGATCCGGTCCCGGAAAAAAAGCCATCCGAACAGGCAGACGAAGGCCGGGGCGCAGTACTGCAACAGGATGGCATTGGCCGCGGTGGTCAGCTTGGTGGCGCCGACGAAGCACAGCATGGTGCCGGCGAAGGAGGCCGACGCGCCGAGAAAGCGGGGAGAGAGGGACATCCGGGGGCGTCCGTGGACCGAGAGGAACAGGAGGGCGGCCACCAGGCTGCGGCCCCCGGCGATGGACAGGGGATGCATGTCGATGGACTTGATCAGGAGGCCTCCCGTGCTCCAGAGCAGGGCACATGCCACCAGGGCCAGGAGGGCGGAGATCCGGGATGTATGCGTTCGCAGGCCTCGCATCCGGGGGCCACGCTCCTTCCTGGACCGGGTGCCGGTCCGGCCGTACCGGCCGGATGACATCGCCGCGGCGTCCCCATTATATCCCAGAGTCCCGCCGGGGCGCGACCGCCGGGGCGCCATGATATAATCGGTGCCAACAGGCGCGTCCCCGCGCCGGCAAGGAGGGACCATGGAGCACTGGCCCTGGTATGCGAGCTACGATCCCGGCTACCCCCGAACCATCGACGTGCCGGAACGGACCCTGTCCGGCCTGCTTTTCGAGCGGGCGGCGGAGTACGCCGACGAGACCGCCCTGGTGTTCAGCGGAACCCGGATGACTTATCGGGACCTGTTGCGGCAGATCGAACGGGCTGCCGACGGGATGGCCCGGATGGGCGTGCGGCGCGGCGACGCCGTGACCCTGTGCCTGCCGAACATTCCGCAGGCGGTGATCGCGTTCTATGCCGTCAACCGGCTGGGGGCCGTGGTCAACATGATCCACCCCCTGTCGCCTGCCGAAGAGCTGTCGGCCCAGATCCGGGTCACCGACAGCGACTGGCTGGTCATTCTTGACGCCTTCCTGCCGAAGCACGAGGACATGTTGCGGTCTTCCCGGGTTCGACGGATCGTGGCCTGCTCCATTCCGGATTTCCTGCCCTTCCTGACAGGCCTGGCGTTCCGGCTGACCAGGGGCCGGAAGATCCGCCCGGTGCCACGGGACGCGCGACACCTGCCCTGGCGGGATCTCCTTGCGGAAGGCGTCCCCGCCGGTGACCGCCCCGTTTCGAAGGCGGAAGCGGCCATGGCCCCCGACGACTGTGCGGTCTACCTCCACAGCGGCGGTACCACGGGCAGCCCCAAGACGATCATGCTCTCGTCCGCGAACCTCAATGCCCTGGCGGTCCAGGGACCGGCCATCGTGGGCATGGAGCACCCCCGGGGACTGAAGATGGTGACCATTCTGCCCCTGTTCCACGGGTTCGGCCTGTGCATGGGCCTTCATACGATGATGGTCAACGGAATCACGGCGATCCTGGTTCCCCAGTTTTCGCCCGAGGTCCTGGCGAAGATCGTGGCGAAGGAGCGGCCGAATTTCCTGGCGGGGGTGCCGACCCTGCTGGAGGGGATGATCCGCAGCCCGGCCCTGCAAAAAGCCGACCTGTCCTGCCT
>JAKPNJ010000030.1 GCA_029548445.1 Bacillota bacterium
GGTTGACGATATGACGGGTGGTGGTGCCCCGGACGATGGAGTCGTCGATCATGACCAGCCGCTTGCCTGCGATGGATTTCCGGAGAGCCGAGAACTTGAGCCCGACGGCAATCTCCCGCTGGATCTGGGTCGGCTGGATGAAGGTGCGTCCCACGTAGCGATTCTTCAGGAGTCCCGCGCCGTAGGGAATGCCGGATTCCTCCGCGAAGCCCATGGCCGCCACGATGCCGGAGTCCGGAGCCCCGATGACCATGTCGGCCTCGCAGGGGTGCTCCCGTGCCAGGATGCGGCCAGCCGTGTGGCGGGACTCGTAGACCGAGGCGCCGTCGATGAAGCTGTCGGGCCGCGCGAAATAGACAAACTCGAAAATGCAGAGGGCCCCGTTGCCGTGGCTCTCCCGGACCCCCCTGTACATCTCGGACGACACGCCGTCCCGGGAGATGGTCACGACCTCGCCAGGCTTGACATCCCGGATGAACTCGCCGCCCAGGGCATCGATGGCGCAGCTTTCCGAAGCCAGCATGTAGGAGGTGCCGAGCTTGCCCAGGCAAAGGGGCCGGATCCCCAGCGGATCCCGGACCCCGATGAGCTTGCCGGGGGTCATGAGGACCAGGGCGTAGGCCCCCTCGACTTCGTCCATCATCTGGAAAATGGCGTCTTCCATCCGGTCCAGCAGGATGCGGTTCCGGGCCAGGAGGGACAGGATCACCTCCGCATCGGACGTGGAGCGAAAGATGGCCCCCTGTTCCTCGAGCCGGGCACGGAGTGCCTCCATGTTGGTCAGGTTGCCGTTCTCGGCCAGGGCCAGCTGGCCGGCCCGGTACTTGATCAGCATGGGCTGGGCGCAGTCGATTCCCATGCCGCCCTGGGTGGGATACCGGACATGGCCGATGGCCGCGTGGCCCTTCATCATGCGGAGGGTCATCTCGTTGAAGACATCCAGGACCAGCCCCAGGTCCTTGTGGCAGAAAATGGAGCCTTCCCCGTCGCCGTTGACGGCGATGCCGGCGCTGTCCTGTCCGCGGTGCTGGAGGGCAAAAAGGCCAAAATAGGCCTGGCGGGCGGCTTCCGTGGATTTCCCCGTCATATCGAGGATCCCGAAGATCCCGCATTCCTCGTTCCATTTCCGTTCGGGCATCATGGGCGGACCTCCCCGGCGATCTTTTTCCGAAGCCGCGCGTCGCGGAGGTCCACGGACCGGACCAGGTCTTCCTTATAGGCCCGCAGCCGGTCCCGAAGCGCCGGGTCGCCGGCGGACAGCACCTGGGCCGCCAGGACTGCGGCATTGACGGCGCCGTCGATGGCCACGGCCGCCACCGGCACGCCCGGGGGCATCTGTACGATGGACAGCAGGGCATCCATTCCGTCCAACGCGCCGGATTTCACCGGTATCCCGATCACGGGCAGGACCGTCATGGAGGCCAGGACGCCGGGCAGGTGGGCGGCCAGCCCCGCTGCGGCGATGATCACCCCGACGCCCTTCCCCTCGGCTTCCCGGGCCAGGCAGGCGGCCCGTTCCGGGGACCGGTGGGCCGAACAGACGACGGCTTCCCAGTCGATGCCGAATTCGGTCAGGGTCTTCAGGCAGGGTTCCAATACGGGGAAATCGGAATCACTCCCCATGACCACCAGGACGGTGTGCGCCATGGTTTTTTACCTCCCATAGTCTGGCCATTCACGGTGGCCGGGTAGAGACGTCCGGGCCGAATTCCCGGACCTATATGGGAACGACTGCATTCAGGATGCATCCATACTAGCAATAGCCGCAGAGCGGGTCAATCCGGCCGTTGTCGCATTTTTCCGCCCCGAAACCGGCGCCTTCTGTCCATCCCGTGGAGACGGGCGACGGATTGCGGCGGGGACCGGATCCTATTTGGTTGCCCGGACGCCGGAAAGGAAGGCGGTAATGAACCCGTCCAGGTCCCCGTCCATGACCGCCTGGACGTTGCCGACCTCGTGGCCGGTCCGGTGGTCCTTGACCATGGTGTACGGACAGAAGACATAGGACCGGATCTGGCTGCCCCAGGCGTTTTCCATCTGGACGCCCTTCAGGTCCTCGATCTTTTCCAGGTGGGCGGCCTGGGCCATGGCGAACAGCTTGGACTTCAGCATGTTCATGGCGGTTTCGCGATTCTGGATCTGGGACCGCTCGGTCTGGCAGGAGACCACGACCCCCGTGGGCAGGTGGGTCAGCCGGATGGCGGACTCGGTCTTGTTGATGTGCTGGCCGCCGGCGCCGGAGGAGCGGTAGGTATCCACCCGGAGGTCCTCCGGGCGGATCTGGATGTCGATGGCTGCATCCAGCTCCGGCAGGACTTCCAGGGACGCGAAGGAGGTGTGGCGCCGTCCGGAGGCGTCGAAGGGCGAAATGCGCACCAGCCGGTGGACGCCATTTTCCGAGCGGAGAAATCCGTAGGCGTTCTCGCCCATCACCATGAAAGAGACGGACTTGATGCCGGCCTCCTCCCCGTCCAGCTGGTCGAGGACCTTGACCTGGAACTCGTTGCGCTCGGCCCAGCGGGTGTACATCCGGAACAGCATCTCGACCCAGTCCTGGGATTCGGTGCCGCCGGCACCGGCATGAAGGGTCAGGATGGCATTGTTGCGGTCGTACTCCCC